>JBGPHY010000652.1:0-3717 GCA_041484625.1 Terriglobia bacterium
CCCGGATTGTCGTCGTTCGGGCCTACAAAGAATCGGAAAATTACTGGCCGGGACCCTGAACAGAATGGTGGATCTCTCCACAAGCATTGCCGGGATTGCCCTGAAGAATCCGGTCCTGACCGCCAGCGGCACGTTCGGATACGGTGAGGAGTTTAATGAACTCATCGACCTCAATGCGCTGGGAGGTTTTGTGGTCAAGGGACTCTCCATCGAACCCATCCGGGGGAGCCCATCCCCGCGCCTGCACGAGACCCCCTCCGGCATGCTCAACGCCATCGGATTGCAGAATGTGGGAGTCCACTGCTTCATCTCTGAGAAACTGCCGCGCTTGAGGGAGTATCAGACAGCCGTCTTCGCCAACGTGTTCGGGTACAGCACGGATGATTATGTGCACGTGGTGGAGGTTTTGAACCGGGCAGAAGGACTGGCCGGCTATGAAATTAACATCTCCTGCCCTAACGTGAAGAAGGGCGGGATCACTTATGGAACGGATCCTGCCGCCACCTATGAAGTCGTGAAGGCAATCAAGCAGGCGGCTGCCAGGCCAGTGATCGTTAAGCTGTCACCCAACGTGACCGATATTACCCTGATTGGACGCGCCGCGGAAGATGCCGGAGCAGATGGATTGTCACTGATTAATACCCTGGTGGGGATGTCGATCGATGTGGAGACCGGTCAGCCCCGACTCGGGAATCTGACCGGGGGACTTTCCGGGCCAGCTGTCAGGCCCGTTGCCGTTCGGATGGTCTACCAGGTTGCCAAGGAAGTGAGGATCCCGGTGATTGGCATCGGCGGAATCCGCACCGCCGAGGACGCCTTGGAGTTCCTCCTGGCCGGGGCCCAGGCCGTCGAAATCGGGACTGCCAACTTCCTCGATCCGCGGAGTTCTATCCGCGTGATCCAGGGGCTGGCTGAATACTGCCGGCGGAAAAAAATCCAGAGTATCCGCCAAATCGTCGGTACGGTGAAGGTATAGTACGTCTTGGGCTTATTGTCGGTTTCCGCTGACCACAAACTACTGATCACTGAAATCCCACTCGCGCTATGAACTACGCTGAGCGCATTATCGTTGCTTTAGACGTCGACACGCGGACGGAAGCTTTCGAACTGGTGCGAGAACTCCGCGGTAGGGTGGGCCTGTTCAAGGTGGGGAACCAGCTGTTCACCGCCGAAGGTCCCGATTTGGTGCGGGAAATCGTTGTCATGGGGGAACGGGTCTTTCTGGACCTGAAGTACCATGACATTCCCAACACCGTTCTCAAAGCAGCGCTGGCTGCACAGAAACTGGGCGTCTCTATGATGACACTGCATGCCGGCGGTGGAAGGAAGATGATGTCTTCGGTAGCGGACGCCTTCAGGGACCTCCCTTCTTCAACTCCCAGGCCTGTCACGCTGGCTGTAACGGTGCTGACCAGCCTGGGAGATCCGGATCTTCAGGAAGTGGGGTGCTCCCGTTCCGCTGCCGACCAGGTGGTTCAACTGGCGCTACTGGCGCACCAGTCGGGGATGAACGGCATCGTGGGCTCCCCTTCAGAAGTGGCCGTACTCCGACGCCTTCTGGGGGACTCGGCAGTCCTGGTGACTCCGGGAATTCGCCCGGCAGGAGGGGAGGCTAACGATCAGATTCGGATTGCCACCCCAGCGTCTGCCGTTCGGGCCGGCGCCGACTACCTGGTCATTGGCCGTCCCATCACCTCCAGCCCCGATCCACTGGGCAGTCTCGAGAAGATCTTGGAGGAAATGCGAGCCGAGCTATAACCATTGGCCTCCTGACGGAGGCAACGACAGGACTTACCCGTTCGACAGAATGTGGGTAAGGCTTAGCTTCTCAAGGCAGGATGATCCCGGCTTTTGTTTTCGAGCCTTCGGTCGTCTTACAGTACATCTCTTGAAGATGGTCCAGGAAGGCACGGCTCCTGGGGCGGGGTAGTGTCACGGCCTCCCCCATCTCTTTGTGAAAGGTGAGGCAATCGAGGATCGTTCCGGTTTTCAGCCGATGCAGTCCGCTCTCCTGGTCGTCCGATTCCAGGACAGACTTCAAGCCAAAATACAGTTCGCGAGAATAGGTCTGGGAAGGAAGGGACTCGTAATAGATTCCCTTCTCCATGGTCCTGTAAGTCTGGATGAGAGCCTCCAGCGCCGCTTGCAGGTCAGCGTCCACGATCTCCGGGAGACGTTGTCGACTTTCAACCAGAACCCGCCACATCTCTACAAATATCCAGCTGTGAGCCTGAATGAAATCGTTCTGCCAGAGGCGTTCCGTCCTGGGTAAGACCGGCCCGGACCGGAGAGGCTTCCGGCTTTCGTATTCCCGTCCGGACTGCAGATAGGTGCAGTCGGAAGGGCAGTCAATCTCCACTTCCCGTTTGGTCCCGCAACAGACAGGACAAATTTGGACCGCTTTGGCGGGGCAAAAGCGTTTGGATCTGTGAGTCTCGCAAAGGGGACAAAGATTCTTACTTGGTTTGCTCATCGGAAAAGATTTTTCCGTCGCGGATGTGAATGATCCGATGGGCATTCAAGGCCACGTCGTGTTCGTGGGTGACAAGGATGATCGTATTTCCCTGGGAGTGAAGCTTCCCAAAGAGTTTCATGATATCCAAGCCCGTTTGGGAATCCAGATTCCCCGTCGGTTCGTCGGCCAGCAGGATGGAAGGGTTGTTCACCAGAGCCCGGGCAATGGCCACTCTCTGCCGCTGGCCGCCGGAGAGTTCGTTGGGTCTGTGCATCATCCGTTGGTCTAGTTCCACCATGGTCAGAGCTCGCTTGGCTTGTTCAATGCGCGCACCAGCAGGAGTGCCGTTATAAATCAATGGGAGTTCCACGTTATGTAGTGCGGTGGCACGCGCCAGCAAATTGAAGGTCTGGAAAACAAAACCAATTTCCTTGTTCCGGATATATGCCAGTTCGTCATCGTTCATATCGCTCACCAGCCGGCCGTTGATCCAATACTTTCCCTGAGTGGGGGTGTCGAGGCAGCCGATGAGGTTCATCAGGGTCGATTTACCTGACCCCGAGGGCCCCATGATAGCCATGTACTCATTCTTTCTCACGGTAAAGGAAATACCGGCCAGAGCATGGATCTTCTCGTTCCCCATTTCATAGGTTTTCCACAGGTTATCGGTTCTGATCAGCCATCCGTTCGTCGCACTGCCCGCTTGCACGTCAGACATAGGTCATATCTCCTTCACAAGGGTAGTCAGATATACAGGTATGTGGAGCACCGCATCTCTACTTATTTACTCTTTTGTTCTTCCTTCTCTCCTGCCTTGTTGTCTGCTTTCACCTTGGTGTCGGACTTGATGGTCCGCAGTGTCTTATAACTGCCGGTAATGATCTCATCTCCTTCTTTCAGCCCGGAAAGAACTTCGATGTCAGTCTGGCCGGTAATCCCTGTTTTCACAGCGACAAAGTTGGTTTTCCCGTCTTTCACCAGGAAGACTCCTTGTTCTTCTTTCTTCTTGGCAGAAGGCTTGGCTGCCGTCTCACCTTTCTCCTTGGATTCCTGCTTGGCTGCGGTGTCCTTTTTGCTTGCCGCCTGGGCAGTCTTAGGATCAGATGCCGGTTCCTTCTTCTCCTTATCCAGGTCGCGGATGGTTAAAGCCTGTATGGGAATTGCCAGGACGTTGCTCCTGACGGCAGTCGTAATCTTGGCTGTGGTGGAAAGGCCCGGCTTCAATTCTCCCGTTGGATCCAACAGGGTCACCACCACCTTGA
>JBGPHY010000653.1:0-3712 GCA_041484625.1 Terriglobia bacterium
CCCAGGAGGAAGGGGAAAGTCGCAGAATTGGCTGACCTTCCTGCGTAACCAATTGCCAGTCTCCTGGGCGATGGACTTCTTCACCGTTCCTACCCTTCGCTTTCAAATCCTATATGTGTTTGTGGTCCTGAGTCATTCGCGACGCCAGGTAGTGCACTTTGCAGTGACGGCCCATCCGACGATGGCGTGGGTGATCCAGCAGCTGCGGGAAGCGATGCCCTTTGGCGTCCAGCCCTCCTACCTGTTTCGGGACAATCACAAAAGACAATCAGGAAGACAGGTTATGATAACATCTTAATGAGCATATTGAACGACCGGCTAGAGGGGTTTCGCATGAAAACCTTGAAATTTACATATTGGCAGGATGGCGACTTTTATTTGGGATACCTGAACGACTACCCTGATTACCAAACACAAGGGATGTCAAAGGAAGAACTGGTCGCGAACCTGAAAGATCTCTTGGTTGACCTCGAATCTGGGGAGATTCCATATGTACGGAAAGTCGAAGAGTTGGTCGTGGTTGAATGAAGAGGAGAGATCTAATTGAGAAGCTAGAAGAAATGGGCTGCGTGCTTGTAAGGCATGGTAGCAACCACAATTGGTACACGAACCTTAAAACAAAGAAATCCCAACCGGTTCCCCGGCACAGTGAGATTCATGAAGGTCTTGCCAAGACCATAATCAAGAAACTCAGCGAAAACTAATCTCGTTAGTTTGTGCGGCGAGAGGGCAGGTTCCTACACCGTCTTGGCGTTACTGCAATTTCCATCACCGCCCGTTAATCAGCCGTCCTGAGGTTTTTCGAGTAGACAGGGTTGAGAGCGGAGCTGAGTCAGGTAATCGCACCAGCCATCCATTCCCTGGCCGGTCTTGGCGGAGACTTCGAAAATGCGAGCCTTGGGGCCGGCTCGCCTGATGTTGGCCAGGGCGGCCTCACGATCAAACTCGACGGCAGTGGCCAAATCGATCTTGGTCACCAGGACTACATCGGCAAAATGGAAGAGGGAAGGATATTTCAGGGGTTTGTCTTCACCCTCGGTGACGGACAGGAGCGCCACACGCAGGTCCTCTCCCAGATCAAATGAGGAAGGGCAGACCAGGTTTCCGACGTTTTCAATGATGAGCACGTCAAGCGCATTGGGGTTCAGGTTCCCTACAGCCCTCGCCACCATCTGGGCGTCGAGATGGCACAGCGTTCCAGTCGTGATCTGGACCACCGGCACACCAGTCGTGCGCAGGCGGCGGGCATCATTGTCGGTTTCCAGGTCACCAACGATAACACCCATCCGCACAGCACTACCCAACTTCTCGATGGTTTTCTGAACCAGCATGGTCTTGCCAGATCCGGGAGAGGACACCACATTCAAGACCAGCAGGTTGAAGGCTCGGAAGAAACCGCGGTTGCGTTCCGCCAGCCGGTCGTTGGCAGCAAAAATGGACTGGTGAACTTCTACCTCGCGGTGGGGATGAGAGGGGTCGTGATCGTCAAAGTGAGCGGGGAAGCGGTCATGCTCGTGGTCGTGGTCATGCGTGTGGGGATGCGAGGATTTGTCGCCGCCGGCAGTCCCGCCTGCGGCGACACTATCCAGCAACCGCGAATTCACCTCATCGGCAGGTTTGCCGTCAATCCGCGTGGGGCCAGGCAGGCCGCACCCGCACTCCAGGCACATGACTAGTCGACCTCCAATGAAATGAGTTCCATTTCCATACCGCCCCTTACATCATAACTGGCAGTGCCACACTCCGGACACTCACTGTACAACTCCGGGGATTGGAATTCTTTCTGACAGGGGTCGCACCAACAAATGGCCGGGACGTACTCCACAGCCAACTGTGCCTTTTCGGCCAGGGTCCCTTCCCGCAGAACAACGAAGGCGTGCTCGAGGGCCTCGGGTACCACACCCGTCATCTGACCGACCCGCACCCGGATCTCGTGAATCTGATTGGCTCCGACCGCGCGGGCCCGCTGTTCGGCCATTTCCAGAGTAGACTGCATAATGCCGACTTCATGCACAGAGCTTTTACCCAAGAGACGATCTAGCGCGTCACACTCCGCCTCATGGAGTCGGTGAGCGGAGCCAAAACCTCCAATTGCCGGTTCATTCTAACTCCCCGTATTCAGCTAGTCAAAAGGGGCGGTACCGACACACACACCTTACAAACACAAGGCGGCGGCACCCAAGACCGACGCATGGTCCAGTTCGGAGACTTGGATTTTCAACGCGCGGGCGGCTCGCTGGTAAAGGAAGTTGCCCAGCGTTCGTCGGAGGCTGGTCTCGAAATGCCTGAACGAAAGGCTGACCGAGCCCCCCAGCACGATGATTTCCGGATCCACGGCGTACATAACAATCATAACAGCCTCACCGAAGATGGCGCCGAATTCCTCGAAGGTTCTTAAAGCCTCCCCGTCTCCCGCGTTGGCGCGTTCGGCAACAACCTCTCCGCGGATGCCATGAACTCGCTGGAAGAACTGTCCACTCGCATAATTCTCCAGGATCCCGTCCCGGTAGGGGATCACACCGAATTCTCCGGCTCCGCAATGACTGCCGGAACACAGCTCGCCGTTCAGTATGAGGCCTGTCCCCAGGCCCGTTCCAATGACCATTCCCGCTACATTCCTGCAACCCCTGGCCTTGCCGAAACGTTGCTCGCCCAGGACGAAGCAATTGGCGTCATTGTTGATGCGGACGGGGACACGATATCGGTCTTCGAGGAGAGATCTGAGAGGGACTTCTGTCCATGACGGAATGTTCAAGGTGTCATAGACGATGCCGCGTTCCAGATCCACCACGGAGGGAACACCCACTCCGATGCCTGATACCTCCGGAGAAAAGAGACCGTCAATCAGCCCGGCAATATCTTCAAAAACCTCCTGCTGAGAACCATTGGTGTTAATCAACTTGGATTGAAGCCGGACAATCGCTCCCCGTCTCACCGAGCCGACTCGGACATTGGTCGCCCCCAGGTCAACCCCCAGCAACAAGTGTTCATTGGAAGTACTCATGTTTTGGAAAAGTCTCCTCAAAAAGTATCGCTTGGGCAACAGCGGCTCATCCTGCCTGAGTCCTGGCTCCAGCCAATGCGGCCCCGATCACTCCGGCCTCGGTGCCCAAGCCGGCCTGCAGGATCGGGAGATTTCGTGAAGTTTCGGACCAGGTATGCCGCCGTGCCGAGTCCACAAGAGTCCTCCAATATAGCCCGCCTGCCATCCCGAGGCCTCCACCTACCACCACTGCCTCCGGGTCCAACACGTTAATCAAAAACCCCAGGCCGCTCCCTAAGGCGACTCCTGCGGACTCCACTACCCGGCACGCCACCGGGTCTCCCGCTTCTGCCGCCTCAATGACATCCTCTGTCCGATGGGCTCGGCCGGGCTGATCCTTTTCATAGAAAGCCAACACTGCTGGCCCTGATGCTACCTCCTCCAGCACAGTCTGGAACTGGAGACTGCATTCCGGGCAAACGGACGTCATAGGTCCGCTAGCCATCACTAGTGCGTTGCCGCGAGAACCGGCATAAGGAACACCATCAATCACCAAGCTGTGGCTGATCCCGGTTCCCACGGTCACATAAGCAAAGATCTTGAAGGGCCGGCCTGCACCGAACCATGCCTCCGCCAGGGCGGCAGCCCGAACGTCGGACTCAACCACTGCGGGAGCCAGCCGGGCAAACTCCGTCTGAACCGGAATCCCCTGCCATGCGATAGCGTGCG
>JBGPHY010000654.1:0-3711 GCA_041484625.1 Terriglobia bacterium
ATCATCGCCTCCGGTGGGGCGCTCCTACATTCCCCCGCCTGGATGCGAATCATGGCCGATGTTCTCGGCCAGCCGGTCATCGCCTGCCGGGTGCCGGAAGCCTCCAGCCGGGGAGCGGCTCTGCTGGCGCTGGAAATCCTGGGCCTGGTTCGTAACCTTGAAGATATGCCAGTCTCTCTCGGCCGACAATATCTCCCGAACCTGGAGGCTCATGAGCGCTATCAAAAAGCTTTCCAGCGACAAGAGGAGTTGTATTCCCAGATCATTCCGCCCGGCGAGGGAAAGCGCTAAATCCGCCGAATTCCGTGAAAAAATCAAGGCTGTTGCGAAACTTGGAGCGCGAGGCCACATTTTGCCCGTATCGTCATTCCTGGCTGCCCGCACCATGTTAAATCAATACCGGCAAAATTATTTGGGAACAAGGCTCGGCTGATTACCGTGCCGTGGTGGCTGGTCAAAAACTCGTCTTTAGCGCCGGACCAATCCCCTCATTCGTGCGTACAACAGAAGCAGCGGCGCTGTCGCCTAGCAGGATCAGTTTGACCAGACGGGAATCTTTATTGGGCCTCGGCTTGATTTCGGGTCAGGTCGCCTCTTTGCTTCCGAGGTCGTCACTCGGGCCTATCGCTTCAAGTAGGCGGCAAGAAAAAATTGAGCAGCAAAGCCAGTATCGTAAAGAAAAAACCACGGCTTGTATGCTTAGTATGGCGACTGAAAACCAACTTAACATGGTGCAGTGCCTTCTTGCATGTGTCGCCTCCTTTTGCTTGCAGTTGTGGCGTCCCCAATGAGCGAAAACCAGTGGTGACAGGCCTTTGGCGTTTGGTATCCCCGTTGCATCACCGTCGGCAATTGCCAGACAGTCTTTCTCAATAGAGTAAAGCCTTTTGGCAGACGCGGAAAAAGACCAGAAGGGTCGACGAAGAAATTCAAGGGCTTTGGTGGCAAGCTTCGTCACTTCCCTGTCCGATTTTTGGAGGAAACAATGAAGATCCGAAAATATGTGGCCATCACCCTTGTCAGTTTATTGGCACAAACAGCCATGATCGAACCTTGCATTGCGACTTCGTCGGCTGATGAGCAGGACCGATCGATCAAGGCCTCCTGGGAAAATCTGAGACAACTGCAGGTAGGGCAAAAAATTGCGGTGGTTGACGCGAATATGAAGTCCTTGCAAGGTACCTTTCTCGAATTTTCCGCTGAAGCGATAACCATCCGGCACAAGGACAATCCGGTCTCGATCTCACGGTCCAACGTAGTGCGAGTGAGTTCCCGAGAACACTCGAAGCGTTTGCGAAATGCTCTCATCGGCCTGGTAATTGGTGGTGCCACAGGAATTGGCGTTGCGGCAGTCATGGGCAAAGGTGACTCCGAAGCTCGAGCGATCTACACGCTGGTAGCCTTACCCGTTGGCCTGGGCGTGGGAGGCGCTCTGGGCGCTGCTTTCCCGGGCTTTCAGACGATCTATCGGGCCAGACCGGTAAAGGTGAAGAAAGGGGCATGAATCGCGAAGCCGCCAGGGACTCGAGGCAGCAACCGGACACGGATCACGCAGATTGAGCAGATCGTGGGAAGGATCCGGAGGATCCTATGAATTTAGACGTTGCCGTCTTCCTCCTCTAGTGCAGCCTGACTGGGCGTGGAGGTGACTTAGGGAGAGAAGGGCCGAAGTCCGTGTATATCTGTGCTGATCCGCGTCCACTTACGATCCCTTTCCTTCACGCCTTTCTGGTTCCTTAATTGCTGAGCCTGCCTCTGAAGGACGCGGACGGACACAGGGGCCTGTCGCCACCACTGTGCTTCTACCAAGAGGCTGTCGCCGCCTACGAGAGAGCGATCGAAATCGACCCTGGACAGTTCGTTGCCCATTTCAATCTGGGGGTGGTGTACGGAAAAGTGAGGCGTTACGAGGAAGAACTGATAGAGTTTGGTTGGTTCCCCTGGGAAATTGATATGTAATGACCCATGATTGCCTGCTGAACCAGGCCCGTAAAATGGCGATGCAGTCAGGTGTGGGGATAACTTCTACTGGTTGAAACGAAAGGCGGGTTTAATCCCATCACAACCCGAACAAGAGAGGAAGGTGGATGATGCGAATCCGAAACAAGAGGTTGACTCCTTTCCGGTTATTGTTTGTGCTGTTGCTGGCACTGGCCGTGATTCAGACAGGGCTGGCAGAATCCAAATTCTCATTTAGCTCGACTCCGAGACAACTCTCTAAGGACGTCATTCCCAAGCACTATGTTTTGAACCTCAAGCCAGACCTCAAAAGCTTGGCCTTCAGAGGGACAGAAACGGTTGACATGGAAGTGGTCAGGGAGACCCGCACCGTAATCCTGAATTCCCTGGAGCTGAAAATATCCAATGTCAAGCTGGCGGGCGAACCGGATCAAGTCGCCACGATTCAATTGGACGATCTGAGACAGACGGTGACTTTGACATTTCCCAGGAACCTCAAGGTCGGGTGGCATCAACTCGACCTGGAGTTTGAGGGCAAACTGGCCGCCCAGGCAAACGGCCTCTACTTCGTGAAGTACACCTCCGGACAGGAAGAGAAGCTCTTGCTTGCTACCCAAATGGAGCCTACCGATGCCCGGCGCATGTTTCCCTGCTGGGATGAGCCTGTATTTCGCTCCACCTTTTCATTGACGGTCGAGGTCCCTCACAAATTCATGGCCATATCCAATATGCCTGTGGAGAAAGAAGTGGCGGCCGGGAACGATTTCAAAACAGTCTCCTTCCAGAAAACTCCGTCCATGTCCAGCTACCTGCTGGTACTCGCCGCTGGAGAATTCGAAGCTCTCAGCGGAGAAGTGGAAGGAACCCGGGTGCGGATCATCGCGCCCCAGGGGAAGAAGGAGGAGGGGCAGTATGCGCTGGAGGTGACGAAGAAGCTCATCCCCTACTACAACGACTATTTTGGAATTAAATATCCCCTTCCGAAGCTTGATCAGATTGCCATACCGGGGATGGGAGCTTTCGGAGCCATGGAGAATTGGGGAGGGATCACCTACAGTGAAAGCCTCCTGCTCTTCAACCCGTCGAGCTCCTCACAGCAGACTCAGGAGGCTATATTTAGCGTTGTCAGTCATGAAATGGCCCACCTGTGGTTTGGCGATCTGGTTACAACGGCCTGGTGGGACAACATCTGGCTCAACGAAGGGTTTGCTTCCTGGATGTCCAATAAGGCTACCGACCATTTCAATCCGGAGTGGAATATCTGGCTGCGGGCGAACGGATCGAAGAATTGGGCGATGGCCTCGGATGCGTTCAAAACCAGTCACCCGATTCAGCAACCGGTTACCAGTCCCAGTGAGGCGATTCGGTCTTTCGATGAGATCACCTATGCAAAGGGATCGGCCGTCATTCGCATGTTAGAGACCTATCTTGGCGAAGAGGTTTTTCAGCAGGGCATTTGCCGCTACATTCGGGAGCACCAGTATTCAAACGCCACTACGGCTGATCTCTGGGACGCGCTCGATAGAGAGTCAGGCAAACCGGTGAGTGAGATCGCCAGAACCTGGACAGAGCAGCCTGGGTTCCCTCTGATCCGAGTGAAGTCGGCCTGTCAGGCCGGCAATCGTACTTTGGCCCTCGATCAAACGCGTTTCTCCGTAAATAATCCTGATGCGACCCCTCTCCAGTGGCTGGTTCCGGTCACCATAGCCAGATATAGTTCTCATCCTTCCTTGCCCACTGTCCTACTGAGGG
>JBGPHY010000655.1:0-3708 GCA_041484625.1 Terriglobia bacterium
AGGGTTGATCTCGTCGTAGGCATCCGAACCACGGGTTCCGCGAGTGACCGCTGTCACCGCGCTTCACCCGTGGCTAATCGTATTCAACCCCTGCGGGGTTCACCTTGGCTTAAGTTGATATCAATAGCCAGTGCACCACAAGACCTTGCCAAGCGCGGGATCTGTTTTGCCGCGGGGAGGTTGAGAATAACTAAGCAGCAGTTGCATCCCTGGCTAAGGGAGGATGCGGGCGACTACGCGGAATCCCAGATAAGAGGTCTTGACCTCAGGGTTAAGGGCTTCACGGTAGGATATAGACAGCACGGCGATGCTGGCCGTATACCAGGACCCTCCTCTCAGCACTCGTTGCCCCGAGATCCGTTCCGAATTCCGGTCGTCGTCGACGTAGGGATGTTCGCGGTTGTAAGGGCGGTTCATAGAGAGTGTCCATTCGGCGGCGTTGCCCGACAGGTGGTACAGCCCGTAACGATTCGGCAAATAGCGCTGAAGAGACTCCCGAAACCCCACCAACATGGTAACAGCTCCAGGGTTCTTCTTCCAGTTGTAAAGGGGCACTTCGTTGTCGTTGAGACTATTTCCCAAAGGAAAGTCAAAACTGTCGTTACCCGTACGACAAAAAGTAGGTAAGGTTTAGCTTAATAAAGGGGGTGAGGGGGTTGCCCTCGGGTAATGGCTCTGCCTGTAGGGGCACGACCCAACTGCGATTTTAGTGCCAGATCCTGGCTGAATCGCTGGTACTCTGCCTCCATGACGGTAGGCGAGAGCCCGGAATCGTTGAGGTATTTCCTCATGGGCAGCCAGTATTTTCCAAACACGCTCTGTCGGGCCAAGGCCCGCCAGCGCAATTCCGGATCGGCCTTGATATCTCCTTCTTCGGTCCACTTGAGCTGTGGCTTTTTCAACTCGCCCCGCTGGACCGCCAAGTGAAACCACTGCCAGGCTTGAAGTTTGTCCCCTTTGCGGTAGCTCAGAAAGCCCAACAGATAGGGGGCCGCCATGCTCATGGGACTGTCAGTATTCACTGACAGCAGGCTTTCTCTGGCCTTCTGCCAGTTCCCGCGCAACATTGCGACCTCCGCAATGCCCAACATTGCTCCACTGTCTGGGTCTACCTCCAACGTCCTCTGAAAGTACTGGGAGGCCTTTTCCAGATCAAACGGCGCCCTTGGATCCAGATCAGAATAAATCAACCCCAATTGCATATAACCTCGCGAAGAACCTAGCGGGTTGACGGCAATTAACTTCAGATTAGTGTCAATGGCTTCCTGGTACCGACTCAATTCAAGAAAACAGTTTCCCAAGTAATAAAGGCTGTCTTCATGTTGCGGTTTCAGTTGAAGGGCTTTCTGGTAGAGCGAGGCTGCGGTTTCCAGGTCTCCCGCTGCGCGCTTTTGACTGGCCTGTTTGTAAGTGTCCCAAAACTGGCGGGTGAGTTGCAGTCTCCCCTGTTCATGGCCGTCGCCGGACTCCTGTTGGCGAGTCTGGGTGAGTCTCATCGCGACGACACCCAGGACGGCGAGAATCAGCAGGACAATCCATATCCGGCTTGAAGCCCCGGCCGATCTAAAGGCGTGTCCAAGAAACATTGATAGGCACAGTCATGGCGTACTTGCCATGTATTCGCTAGAGCTGCGTTTTAAGTGGTTTTCCCAAACGCGTAAAACAAATCAGTTCAGGATCGCAAGAGCCATTCCGAATCAAAAGTGTTCCCGAATTGATGCTCCCTGAATAGGGGCCACCAGGCCTGGATCACGGTTCTTCTACCAACAGGGTTTGGTTGGCTTTGAGAGCCTTCAACTGGGCCACTTTCCCCGACGGGAAGACCACCTCCAACTGGTCGACCGTTTCAGCTTCCCCTAGCCCAAAATGGGCCGTCAGGCTATTTTGAGACAAATAGGAAGGCTGTGAGCCAATCTGCTGGATCTGGGTGATGCCGCCTGTCGTCACCTTCACCATGGCGCCCAGAGCGAAACGGTTCTTCCTGCCGCGCAGTTTTACCTTTAGCCAATGCCGCTGGTTCCCGCCGTCGTTCCTCAGCAGCCACGCCTGGCTGCTGTGGTTGACCACGAAGATGTCAATATCGCCATCGTTGTCGTAATCCGCAAAGGCGGCGCCACGCCCCACGGTCTTTTGCTGGAATATTTCTCCGCTGACTGAGCCGACCTCAAAGAAGCCATCGAATTCTCCCTTGTTCCAAAACAAAAGGTGGCGGGAAGGGATCAATTTGCGCTTGTCGTTCTCCTGCTGGAAGGTACTGCCCGTTGCGACATAGAGGTCGGGTTTCCCGTCGTTGTCAAAGTCAAAAAAGGAAGTTCCCCACTTCACGTAGTCCAGCGAGACCTGCCCAAGGCCCACCTGGTCGGCAATGTCCATGAAGACCATGCGTCCTGGTTTCACGCCGCGAACGCCGATCCGCATGTTCGTATACAGGGCATCCTCCTGGGCGATCCAGTGGGTGACGAAGATGTCCAGGTCCCCGTCCCCGTCCCAGTCTCCGACGGCCAGACCCATGGCGCCACGTGGATCAGCGACCCAGGACGAATGGGAGATATCGCTGAATTTCTCGTTGCCCAGGTTCTTGTACATGGCATTGTCAGAGACGTCATTGGCCACATAGAGGTCCAGCCAGCCATCCTCATCGAAGTCCGCCCAAGTGGCTGAGAGACTTCTTCCCGTGGGGTTGTCGACTCCCGCGGCCGCGGCCACATCGACGAACCGGCCACTGCCGTCGTTTCTCAGCAGGAGATTTCGCTCCGGCTCGTAGGAGGAGGGATTCAGCGCAAAGGGGACTTCTGCCTTAAACTGCAAAGAAACTTTGTTGGCATCCTCAGCATTGTAGTTGTATTTGACATAGCCGCAAACGTAAAGGTCCAGGTCTCCGTCGCGGTCGTAGTCTCCCCAAGAGGCCCCCGCCCAGAATCCTTTGAACTCTCTGAGACCAGAGGCGACACTGACGTCTTTGAAAGTCCCATCCCGGTTGTTGTGAAAGAGCAGCAGATCCGGGAATGAGGTGACCACCAGGTCCAGCCAGCCATCTCCGTCGTAGTCGCCCCAGGCTGCACCCATCCCGTTAATCCTCAAAGCCAGGCCGGACTTTTCAGTCACGTCGGAGAAGGTCCCGTTGCCATTGTTGTGGTAGAGCTTGCAGGTGGCGGGGGAAGTCGATGCTTCTTCGGGACTCAAGGTGAGCGGTCCTCGGAAGTTCACGACAAACAGGTCGTCATAGCCATCGTTGTCGTAGTCCCCCCAGGCTGCCCCCGACCCCATATCCTCAGGAAGCTGGCTCGACCGGTCTTTCCAGAAGTGTTGAAACCCGATATGAGCTTGTCGGGATACCTCTGTGAAAGTGACCCTCGCCGGGTCGGAAGTTCCTGGAGTGCCCTTGGAACCGCCTATCGAAAGGCCTTCCGGAGCGGCATCGGTCGACTGCAAAGCTCTGGTCTTGGTCGAACCAGGGTAATCCTTGGGAAGACTCCTGTCCAGATCGGAGGTCACCCCTTCCACAGGTGCATCCGGGTTGTAACGGGTCACGGCACGGCGGTGAAAAACGAACAGCGTCAGACTCGCCAGGAGGACTCCGCTCAGCAGGGAAGTCATGAGCAGCAGCCTCTGACGATGTGACAGCCTCGTAAGCTTCACGATGCCACCTCAACCTCGGCTTCCTGGTGGTGCATGTCGGTGATAGGCGAGGTCAACATCTTTCCCTTG
>JBGPHY010000656.1:0-3707 GCA_041484625.1 Terriglobia bacterium
AGGCAGCCCAAACCGGTAACAAGAAAAATGCCCACCTTCCGGTACTGAGAAAGCCTTTGATTCCTCAGATTGAGTCCGGCAATGACGCCCATCAAAGCGATGATGATTACGGAAAACCAGTCCACGAATCCCTCCACACCATACATGGGAAAGGCATTGGGTGGCCTGATTTGATGGAGATTATAGGTGGTCCCATCGGGCGTGATGTAATAGAGGAAGGTGCCCGGCATGAACAATCGATCCACATAGTAGTTCAACGACCCCTGCGGTGTGAACACTCCGGCGCCAAATCCCGGAACCGGAACAAGAAACTGGATCATGGCATTTATAGCCAGAATGCCCACAACCCAAATTATGATCGACCGCAGTTTCGGGGTACGAAGAGCAATCAGGGATGCGAAGAGATAACCAAAGGCAATCTCCCCGAGGACGCTTCCCACGCGCGGATGCGCCCAATCCGTAACCCAGGGCTGGTTATAGATAAGTCCAAAGATGAATAAGATGCCAAAGCGAGTGAATATCTTTTTGTAGAGTGCTGTCCGTGGCGCACCCTTCTCCATCTTCGCGATCAGGGCGTAGGGTATGGACGCACCCATGATGAACAGGAAAAGAGGGAAAATCAGATCGTAGAAGTGAAAGCCTTCCCACTTGACGTGCTCCAACTGCGCACTGAGCACCCTGAAGAACTGCCAGCCGGTGGCAGCCGCCAGTGCGTGGATGATTCCTTCACCTCCCGTAATCCAGAACATATCAAACCCGCGCAGCACATCGAGGGAAAGAATCCGTTCCGGTTGTTGCGTAATCGGTCGCTTCTCGAGTGGACTGGTATCCCCACTGGTTTGGGTGATTTCCATCTTTATAGCCTCCGCTGGACCTTATAAATGATTGAATGCACTTCCGGACTTATTCTCTTTCAGCAACCTAAGAACGAATTTCCATTTTGACTCCCGGGCAGGTCAAATATACATCCCCCCACCGCCCCCGTGTCAACCCCGCAGCACCGCTTTCGGCAGCGGAGGGCTTCCGCATCGCCCGCATGGGTCCATCCTGCCGCCTGCCGGGGCCTTGAGCGCCGAAAACTGCATCTGCCGCAGGCCACTGCTCAGACACCTATCCGCCCTCTGTCACGTCGTTCACCCAGTTTGCCCCCGTCCGAGGCCCCAGCTATCCCGCCGGGAGCGGAAGCCAGGCGATTCGCCGCAGGATGGCCCCGAACAGCCGCCGCGTCAGATGCCTGTCCCTACCGAAAATTCCATCTCTGCATGCAGAGTGCATAGTTTGGCCTTGCTTCTAGCCAGCGCTGGTGCTTCTTCGGGAAGGAAATGCCCCCCGGGAAGAGGTGAACTGCCGTGGTGGTCTTCCCTACCCCTCCTTTAAAACTCGCTACGGTGATGATCATGGTGTTCCTTCCATGCCTATCTGAAATGTTGCGTACTTGAAAACCCTCTGGAGTCTCCTGATGATATGATACGCCGCGTACACGGAACCGTCCGTGCCTGACTCGTCAAGGGGGACACCACCATGGATCTTGTTGTCGGAGCGAGGGGCGTCTTGGGCGCCGAAATCGCCCAGAGGCTTGCGGCGGCGGGCAGACCCCTGGCGGCTTTGGTCAGACCAAGGAGCGACGCGAGCAAACTAGAGAGGCTGAAGACCACAAGCATCACCTTGGTACACGGTGACCTGAAGGAGCGGCCTACGTTAGACGCATGCTGCCAAGGAATCAGGACTGTTATCTCGACTGCTTCCTCCACGTTTTCGCGGCAGCCCGGCGATTCCATCACGACGGTTGATCACCAGGGCCAACTCAGTTTGATCGAAGCCGCGACAGTGGCCGGCGTCCGCCACTTCATTTTTGTCTCTTTTCCTCCGATGGCTGTTTGAGATTCATTCGGCAGGAAACGTTTCGAAAGAGGGCGAGTGTGTTTTGGTCGCTCCGTTTGCCTACGACTGTCGAAGGCCAAAGCCGAGACCAGACGTCGATGACGGCGAAGACCCAGATCGGCTGTTCCTTGCCCCCGACGATCGTTTTGATCTCGTCTGCCTGAAGCTCCACAACGGAGAGCCCATTTATTTTTCGATCGTTAAAGCGACGACAACAGTCGGCTGCTTTTTCAAGCCAGCGATGGACCGTATTCCAAGCAATTCGATTGACTCGGGCGATGGCAGATTGGTTCAGGCCTTCGACGCTGAAAGCCGCGACCTCATCGAAGGTGGCGCGACGGTGTTGGAGTCGATGGTAAGGCGTACCCGTATTCGAGCAGAACGTCTTCCCGCAAATCCGGCACCGGTATCGACGACGCTTCCCGCGCGAGGTCGTGTAGAAGCCGTGGCGGACCATGCTTCCGGCAGCGGCTTTTCCCGACCGCGAGCATCGTCGGTTTGGATATCGCCCTTTGAAGGCGGGACAACAACGATGACCTGATAAACTCCCTTTTCGCAGAGGATGAGAGGAACTAATACAAACGCTTTCGTTGAGGTTATAGACCTCGGCCCTCCTCAAGGCGGTCGTCCACATTCTCAGGTCTGGCGAATTATTGCGTTTGTATGAGCGTCCCTGCAAACTTCATGGGAAAATCCGGTGAGTCTCAATCACCCCTCACCAGGTCTCCCACTTTGATGTCAGATCCAGAAACTATGGTTCCGGATGAGGAATTGGCGTCCGCTTCATCCATCCGAACCGTTCCCATCTCGCTCGTAATTTCGCGCAGGACTTTTCCAGTAGCTGGATCCTTGACGGTTCGAGTTACCCGGAGAACCTTCAACTGGGCACCTACTTTGACCCCTTGGGAACTGCCAACATTGAGAACCACACTCCGCCCTGAGACGTCAGCCACAAGGCCTCGAACCAGCATCTTAGGTGCCTCAGGCAACCTGGCGTTCTGACTCACGAGTTCCTGGGAGATTTGCTTGACGGCCATCATGGTCGCCTCGCCCAGGATAGTCTCCTGGAAGTCCTTGCTGGTCATACCAATGTCACCGGCTCCGAAGCCACCATGTCCAGCCCCGATTCCGCCGAGAAGCAGCCCGCTCCTCTGGGACTGTCCTTTGCCGGTAGTGGACGCCAGGATCTCGCCGGTGTTGATATCCACCATGCGGGCCGTGACATTCACGTTGGCTATACCCTTCTCGGTCCCGACCTTGCCACCGCCAAAACCACCCCATTTGCCGGCAAGTGCACCAATGTTAGTCCCTTTCTTCTCGGCCCCAAATTGCGTGACACTCCCCACAATGATGGCATTGACCCCCAGGAGCTTGCCAATCTTGGCAGCCGTAGCGGGATCAGCCCGGTCACTGTTGGAGAAGTTTTGTTCGGCAATGATCGTGTCCAGGGCTTTTCGCTCCATCACCCTATAGGTCCCATCATTGACCAGGTTATCCACAATCAAATCGGCTATCCCTTTTCCAATATCCCAGTTGTATGATCCCCACCAGTTTTGAACTGCGCCGAACTCAAAATTCATCACGGCAACGCGTTTCTTCTCTGCCTGGGAAAAGAGCTGTGTTGAGGAAACTAGCACCAAAAGGAGCCCTAATACACATCGCTTCATCGCTTGCTCTCCTTTAACGAAGATTAACTGGACAGAAAGTCAGCTACAACCACCTCAGGTCATCCGCAATCTTTTCAACCGTGCTCATTGGTTAATGAAGAACCAGGTGGAGTCCCCCGCCAGTACCGGTGGCAGGCTAGCGCCACTCCTTCAGTTTGC
>JBGPHY010000657.1:0-3699 GCA_041484625.1 Terriglobia bacterium
GAAGCGACTCTCAATGCAGGCGCGGGCTCGTGCCCCCAGGTCCTTCCTGAGGCATGGATTCCGCAGCAGATTAACCGTATAGGCCACAAATTCCGCAGCGCCTCCGGCCACCATTAAGTCTTCCCCATGCCGAAACGGGTAGCCTTCCGCACAGCGCCGGGTGGCCACGACGGGTCTGGCCATGGCCATCGCCTCTAGGATCTTGCCGCACAGACCGGCTCCACTGATGATGGGGGCCACAAATACGGAATGCTGTTCAAAGTAGGGTCGCAAGTCCGGCACGTGATCCGTAAAGACCACCGAGTCCTTCCGGCTATAAGCCAGGATCCCCGAGGGGGCATAGCGGCCAACGATGGTGATGCGGGCCTCGGGCAGGCAAGCAGTAATTCCCGGCCAGATCTCCTGAAAAAAATAGTGCATCGCCTCTACGTTGGGAGGATGTTTGAAATAGCCGACAAACAACAGGCTGAAAGGGATCTCCTCTCCCTCTGCACCCGGCCGGAAATAGTCCAGATCCACTCCCGTCGAGACCACTCGGGTTTCCGTAACTCCCAGCCTGGAACTCAGGTACTCGCGATCCACCGGGGATAGAGTCGCAATCGTCCTCACCTTACGACAAATACGTTTTTCGTAGAACTGCACGGATTTCCAGCGCAAGAAGAGTCGGACCTTCCTCAACAGGCCTTGTGTTCTGGCGAGATTGCGTTCATGGGCGAGGCTCAGTACCTCATGGTGAGTCAGAAGGCTTGGGTACCGGCTCAGGTTTGGAATAAAGTTCAGAGTGTGCAGGTATTCACATTGCACAATGTCGTAGTCCCCGTTCTTCAACTCATTCAGCACCTCTTTCCTCATCAGAAGGAAGGCGTTGATAATGGCGAAGAGCTTGGAAACGAGAAACGAACTCTTGAGTTCTTCGCTGTAAGGGTAGAGTGAGATGGTCCTGATCTTCCTGCAGTACGGGGCAAGATGGGCAATATGGCCGGAGTCCCCTTCCGTCTCGGCAAAGGCCAGCAATGAGATCTCATACTGGCGGGAGAGACCTTTGATCAAATTGACCAGGACCCAGGATCCATCGAGACCCAGGCGCGGAAATCGTTTTGACACAATGAGAATCTTGCGTGGAGCCGGGTTCCCCGACGAGTGGGGTAGGAACCGGTGCCGGTAAAAAAACCAGTGGTCAATGGTCTCCAGAACCTCCTCGTCGGTCAGGGTACTGGGCATCGGAGAACTCCAGCGCTTCCAAACGACGGTGGGGAGTTTCAGCAGGGCTCCCATGAACGCCCTCAGGATGGCCAGGTGCCCGCGGCTGATATCCAGTAAAATCCTCAACGGAAGCATAAACAGATGCTTCAGGAACAGTTTGACTGAGGTGACGTTTTGCCAGAAGAGCACAAACAGGTTGCGGGAAATCAGGTAGTCGATCTTGCGGTTTCCCAGTAGTGTGACGTTGGTGCTGCGGTGCTTGTGAATGACCCGGCTTGCTGGGCAGTACAGCACCCGGTACCCAGCTTTCCAGGCACGATAGGAAAGGTCGGCGTCTTCGACGTACCCTGGATTGTACACCTCGTTAAAGCCACCCAGGGCCAGGAACTTGTCGCGGGAATAGGCGCTGGATCCTCCACCTGCATAGAAAACAGGAACGTATCCTCTCTGGTTATCAACCTCGCTCGGCTGGGAGTGGCCCACATGCACGCAGCCGAAGACCAGTGATCCGAAAGTCTTCCCGGTTTCCTCGCGGGTCTTGGAAGGGTCATAATTAAAGATTTGAGAACTCACCGCAAACGTGCCGGACTGCTCAAATCCTTTCAACAACGGCCCCAAAAAGTCTCGCTCTACGATCACGTCATTGTTCAGCAGGACCACAATTTCATGTTTAGCGCAGCGGACACCGATGTTATTGGCTCGGCAGAAGCGATAATTCCTGTCAAGTTCGATCAGCCGGACCCCGGGATAGTGAGTGCGGATGTAGTCCTGCGTCCCGTCCGTGCTCCCATTGTCCAGCAGGATGATTTCGTGGCCTCCCCCCTCAAACTCCACTGCAGCCTGCAAAGCGTCCAATGCTTCCTGGAGCAGTTCCTTCTTGTTCCAGGAAAGGACAATGATAGAGGCCTTGCGGGACGGGGAAGAGCGGAGACGGGTATCACCCTTTTTCATTGCGGAAACGGTAGTCAGGTAGTCATAGAGGTCTTCCACCTGTTTGACCATATAGGAGCGGTCGAAATAGCGATGGGCTCTTTTGAATCCCTCTTCGCGCCAGCAGTTTCTCTCTCCTGCATTGCCGAGCAGTTCAATCACAGCCCTGGAGACTGCAGCGGGGTCGGACGGAGGAATAAGGCAACCCGCTCCCGGGACCACCGCTTCGGGGGTACCGTTGACGGAAGTGGCAACTACCGGCAGACCCACCGCCATGGCCTCCAGGATACTCAAGGGCAAGCCTTCAAAAATCGAGGTCAGAAGGAAGACGTCCATCGCCGAGAGCACATCGGCAATATCCTCCCGGACCCCGGCAAACAGGACATACGGTTCCAGGTTCATCTCCTTCACTTTGGACAGCAGGGCCTCACGCTCCGGACCGTCCCCCACCCATAGGAAGCGGGTTTTGGGATACGCTTCCAAGATCCGGGGGATGGCCTGAATAGTAAACTCGTGGCCCTTTTGGAAGCTGAATCGCGCTACGGTCCCCACCACGAAGGTGTCCTCAGGAATCTCGAACTCTTCGCGCACCCGCCAGCGACCTTTTTCAGAAAAGGTGAACTTGTGCACGTCGATGCCATTGCGGATCAGTTTGACTCGATGCGGATTGATTCCGAACTCCTCCACCAGGATCTGCTTGTTCGCTTGGGAGACAGCGATGGTGTAATCCAGGCAGAAGGTGAGGATCTTCTTGACCAGTTCTTTGGTGCGTATACCAGCCCGTTTTCCCGAAGCTAATTCAAAGGTGAGATGCTCGGTAGCCAGTTTCCAGGGCACTCCACTCATCCACGCTGCCAGCGCAGGAAAGAAACAACCGAAGGAGTTATTGAGATTGAAATGAACGATTTCTGGACGGTGCTGGCGGAAATAACGAAAAGGGGCAAGGAAGTTCTCGAGAGGTGACCTGTTGTGGGTCTCCACAAAATCGACAGCAATGTTTTCGTGGGCAAAGAAATCCGCCAGGGGCAGAATCTCAGGGCGGTAGGTCAGAGCTACGCGGGGTTCGTAACGGTTGCGATCGACCCGGGGGACCAGTAGTTTCAGGTATTCCTCAGCTCCACCGAGGAAGATGGCGTCTGAAAAGTAAATGATTTTGTGGCGACCATCCATCGTGTTGGGTCCCGGGGCCCGCCTTGTGCCGGTTCCGCGCCCATCCCTCCGCTCCAGCCAAGGCCTGCCACTCTGAAGAAGTCCAAAAGTATACAGCAGTGAAAGGGTGGGGGCAACTGAAGGAAATCCGGCGGGTGCAAACAGAAGTGGCGGGCAGGAAAAGCTCTACAAACGAGGGCTGCTATGGATAGGATCCGCGGAGCGGATCCCTGGAGTTTGGACATTTAATGTCGGTATGTTATGGAACTGCGAAGCGGTTCACCGGAGTTTGGACATTTTGAACCGCGAAGCGGTTCTAGTTAAAAGCCGAGGGTTGGGGGGCCCGAGGTGGGGCCAACACACGGGAAGATGGGCAAAAACGGGGCAACACACACAAATACACAAAATTTGATGTAA
>JBGPHY010000658.1:0-3687 GCA_041484625.1 Terriglobia bacterium
AAGCCTCGGGCGGTCAAGACATGAGGCTTTTGCCGAACCCCCAAGAACACGATATCCTGCCAGGATGTCTATTCCAATTCGAGCATCACCACGGACTTGGATGGTATTGTGGATTCAAAGCCGGTGGCTGTCAGACGAGCGTCTTCGAATTCGACCGGTTTCACGGCATTCGGCTGATCAAAGGTATTGTGAGCGTTTAACGCGCCGGCTGTCAGGCACCGGCCGGAAATCCGGGAAACCCTGACTCCGCGGAGTTCCACAGAAACAGGATTGGTATGGTTGGGATCCAGGTTGCACAGTGTCACGTGAATCTTTCCCCTCGAATCCCGAGAAGCCGAGATATTGACGGCCGGGATTTGCTCATTGTTGTAACTGTATACTCCGGGTTCAAAATCGATCGGAAGCAGGGTAGCATCCTGGTGGACCTGGTATAGGTCATAGACATGATAGGTCGGCGTGAGTACCATTTTCTCGTCTTTAGTCAGGATTGCCGCCTGGAGGACGTTTACCATCTGGGCAATGCAGGCCATGCGGACTCGATCGCAGTGGTTGTTAAAAATATTGAGGTTGATCGCAGCCACCAGGGCATCGCGCAGGCTGTTCTGCTGGTAGAGAAAACCGGGATTGGTCCCGGGTTCAACATCGTACCAGGTTCCCCACTCATCCACCATCAGACCGACTCGTTTGCCGGGGTCATATTTGTCCATGATCGTGGAATGGCGTTCTACCAGCTCTTTCATAGAGAGGGTCTTCTTCAGGGTCTTAAACCATTCTCTCTCGTCAAACTGTGTTGCCGAACCCTTGTTCGACCAGTCGACTGTATAGAAATGAAGCCCCAGTCCACCGAGGACCGTGCCGGCTTCACGCATGAGAACATCGGTCCAGCTATATGAATCATCGTTGGGGCCGCTGGCAATTTTGAAGATCCGGTTGCCTCCAAAATTGTAAAGGTACGTTTGGTATCGTTTGAACACATCGGCGTAGTATTCCGGCCGCATATTTCCTCCACAACCCCAGCTTTCGTTGCCCACCCCCCAGAAGTGGACCCGCCATGCCTTTTCCCTTCCATTGGCTCGGCGCAGATCGGCCATCGGGCTCTTTCCGTCGAAAGTCAAATACTCGACCCATTGCTGCATCTCCTGGACTGAGCCGCTACCGAGGTTTCCGCAAATGTAAGGTTCGCAGCTCAATTGTTCACAGAGGTCCATGAATTCGTGTGTCCCAAAATGATTGTCTTCGGTGACGCCACCCCAATTCGTGTTGACGATACTCGGGCGCTTCTCTCGGGGTCCGATCCCTTCCATCCAGTGATAAGTGTCGGCAAAACAACCGCCTGGCCAGCGTAGATTGGGGATCTTGATCTTGCGGAGGGCTTCCACGACATCGTTGCGAATCCCCCTGGTATTTGGAATTGAGGAATACTCCCCCACCCAAATCCCTCCATAGATGCAGCGCCCCAAGTGCTCAGAAAAATGCCCATAAATGTGTTTGCTGATCGTAGACTTCCCCTGGTCGGCATTGATGATCAGGCGGTTGTTCCCTGCCGCCGTCGCAAGGACTGCACTGCCCAGCAAAAGACAACTCACCACGACTCTCAGTTGAATGGTACGCTTCATGGCTTTCTCCCATCACTTAGTGGATTCAACATCCCATTGTCCTAATACGAAACGACTCTCTGTTTCGACAGGCCAAGCGTAGCAAAGATCTCTGGGACTCCCAAGCCGAATCCGATCCACCTTAAGGTTGACGAATCGTTCCCCTATTTCCCGGATGGGCCCTGGTCAGTGTGAAGCCATTTCGAACTCGACGGAGTTCACGCTCTTTCTCCCAGGACGAATGGCAACCGCGGAGCGTCAATCCAACTGAATGATGCGGAACTCGATGGGGTCGCGACCGAGCATTTGAGCACTCGCTTTGGAGGGCTAGGAGTCCAAGACAATGGTGTGTGAGGCGGTTCTTACAGACACTTCCTGGCGGCACCGGCCGTGGCTTGACTTGGTTCGACTTCTCACGGTAGAGTGCTCGCCGTTAGTGCATTCCCAAATGATCAAATCCCGGGCTTCCATGGACCAGCTTCAACAGCGCCGGCTCACACAAATCAAATACTGCAGTCGGCATCTTGCTGCTGAATCGGAAGGTCGAGACCAACTTCTCTCGATTCTGACGGAGGCAGGATACTCCGTGAAGGTTATGGACGATGGCCTATGGGAACCAGCAACCGTCGATCTTTTGTGGATTCAAGGTGATGGCTTCTTCCTGAGGATTTGCAGGAAAATCTCCTATGCAAGAGACGGACGCGGAACCGTCGCGGGGCGAGAAAGCGAGAGAGCACCTGCTGTAGTATTCGATACGTAAATCATGCGTTTCGCTAGTCCCGAGCAAAGGATGCCCACTATTCCCGGCGAGAGGGCGATTGTCGCTGGAGGACACCATGCAAGAGATCTTCGATGTATTGAAGTCTGTCAGCCTGACGCTTTTCCTTTTCGCTTTGTCAGGTCGCGAGAGTGTGAATGGGGCTGACTATTATGTCAGTCCGCAGGGAGATGACGCCTCGACTGGAGTGCAATCCCAGCCATGGCAAACCCTGGCCCGGGTCAACCGCGCTGACCTTCGGCCCGGAGATCGGATACTTCTGGAGGGAGGAAAGGTTTTTTCAGGCAATCTCGAACTCGGACGAAATTACAGCCGGGCCGGGAGTCAAAAGCTGATTGTCGCCTCTTACGGAAACGGTCGCGCCGTTATAGACGCAGGCAACGGAGGTGCTATCGTCGTGTCGGGTTGCCGCAATCTGCTAGTCCGAGACCTTAAGTGCATCGGTTCAGGGCGCAAGAGCGGAAACACGACCTCCGGAATTCGCCTTTCCGATGCCCGAGATATTGAACTCGACCATGTGGAAGTGGAAGGATTCCGAAGTTCCGGTGTCGAGATTAGCGGGGTCGACACAGCACGGATCACGCATGTCTTTGTCCACAACAACGGTTTTGCCGGGATCGCGTCCGCCGGGACGCCTTCGCGTGACCTATACATTGGATACTGCCTGGCGGAGAACAATCCCGGGGACCCCACGATCCTGGACAACCACAGCGGCAACGGCATCGTAGTCGGAAAGGTTCAAAATGCGCTGATCGAATACTGTGAGGCCCGCTACAATGGATGGGACATGCCCCGCAAGGGCAATGGGCCGGTCGGCATCTGGGCTTGGGATGCAGATCAAGTCATTATTCAGTTCTGCATTTCCCACCACAATCGCAGCACCGGCACCGACGGAGGCGGGTATGATTTCGATGGAGGCGTTACCAATTCAACCCTTCAATACAATTACTCGCACAACAATCACGGCAGCGGTTATCTGCTCTGTCAGTATGAAGGGGCACCTGTTTTCAAGAACAACATCGTCCGATACAACATCAGTCAGGATGATGGCATCACCAATCATGACTCCGGTATCTACGTGTGGGTGGGCGACCAGGGCATGGAAAGTTCGGAGATTTACAATAACACCATTTACAACAGCAAAGGCGCTGCTGTGGCCTTCGGTGTTGCCAAAGGCTATACAGGGCTCCTTCCCAGAATGAACTTCCGCAATAACATCTTTGTGAGCGGAGAAGCCCAGATCCTGGGTGGTTCAGAGAACGGGCGATTTGAAGGTAATATCTACTGGGCGATGGGGGACGGTGGTTTCCTGGT
>JBGPHY010000659.1:0-3687 GCA_041484625.1 Terriglobia bacterium
ACCTTGGTTTAAACGCATCTTGACCAACTTGTTTCTGTTTCAATCCACGCGCCCGCGTGGGGCGCGACTAATGGGTTCCGGGCAGTCCATCGCTGGCGTAAGTTTCAATCCACGCGCCCGCGTGGGGCGCGACGGTTGCAGGGATAAGATCTTAGGAATCTGCAACTTAGAATACATCTTCTGCTAACCTTGCCATTTCCTCGATCCAGATACATGTTCAAACAATCAAATTGCTGGTTTGTCATGGCTTTTCCGGATTGTCAACTTCTGCCACTTCTCATGGAGCTTGGGGTTAGCGTTAGTAAATCAAGGGCCCTTTCAAATCCACGGCGGGTTTTGCTCCAACGTACTCCACCCGACGTTCCCAGTTGGAACCGAGATAATAAAACCGCAAACTGTCTTCCTTAGGCTCAAATATGTCCAGCATTCTCGCCTTGAATTGTTCCCATTGGGCCGGGTCAACTTCGCACTCGAAAACGGAATATTGCACCCTCTGTCCATAATTCTTGCAGGCTTTGGCCATCCGGTAAAGGCGGCGACGGCCTTCAGGCGTAAGAGTGGAAACGTCGTAGGTCACCAGCACCATCATGGCTTACCTCCAGAGGAAGGCTGGATAGTAGTCAATATCGCCCCGAATGTGCCGGGCCAGGAGTCGCGCCTGAGATAGAAAAATCAAACCGATTTCCATCTCCTCCTCCAGAAAAGGATGTGCCAGGGTCTCCCGCTTGCGCTGCTGATATTGGGTAAGCAGGACCTTGCGGGCTTCTGGGTCCATCTGCACCTCTCCGGTGGGTTGGCGAAGAAACTGTTCCGGCTGGACCATTTTCATATTGATGAGGTTTAGCGCCAGCCGGTCGACAAAGGGGGCGCGGAACTCTTCCATCAGGTCCAGCGCCAGCGAGGGGCGTCCCGGCCGGTCTGTGTGCAGGAAACCCACGTAGGGATCCAATCCGATGCTTTCCAGGGCAGAGCGGAGATCATTGGCCAGCAGGGTGTATCCAAAGGAAAGCAGCGCATTCACGGGGTCGAGGGGAGGCCGGCGGTTTCTTCCAGCAAACCGGAAATTCTCTTTTTGCTGGACGATCAAATGGTCGAAGACCGCGAAGTAGCTGTTGGCGGATTCCCCTTCCAGCCCCCGAAGGACCTCGATAACTGAGCATCGCTGGATCGATTCCAACTGTCTTGCCAAGCAGGCCGATGCAACCGCTACCTTTTCTGTGGCTGCATGGCTAGGGTAATTTCGCAGGAAGCGGGTCAGATTGGATCGGCTGTTCTGCACTTTGGCGGCCACGATAGTTCGGGCGATTTCCAGACTGGGTGCCGGATCGTCCGCCAGGCGAAACTGCTGACGGCGCAACAGTACATTCCCCTTGATGGGGCCCTCGATCCTTCCCAGGAATCGCCCGGATTCTGAAAGGTAGGCAATGCTCACTCCGTTTTCCGCGCAGTGCTCCATGAGCGGGGCCGTCACCACAATTCCAAAACCGAAACAGACGATTTCGCCCACGGCATGTGTAGGCAGTTGTGCCACCTTATTGCCATCCTGTTCCACCAGGATGGTATTTCCCTCTTTGGAAAGGAAACTCCGGGGTTGAGTAATATAAAGGGTATTGGCAGTATGTTTCACGGTTCATCCTGCGGTTGAAAAAGCAGGTTCCGATAATGATGAAATCGTTTCCGGTCCAGTCGTTTCGGAAGGCACAGCTCCAGCAGCGAACAGGACCGGCAATGCGGCAGATATTCCGGCGGCGGCGTGATCCCCCGGGAGAATAACTGGTGCAACCGCGAAACCGTATCGAGAGTGATTTCGCGCAACCGGGCATCAAGCGCCACCTCCTCGCGGCGCCGAATTTTCTGATAGAAAAGAGAAGCCTCTGCAATCTGAGTGTCCAGCATCTCCTCCAAGCAAAGCGCCTGAGCACATAGTTGCACCCGGTCACAGTCGCCTTCCTTAGGGGCGCCATGCTTGAACTCAACCGGGTAGAAACACCATTCCCCCTTCAATCCAAAAGCCAGGGCATTATCTGGTCCTTGCTTGTCGATCAAATCCAGCTCCAATACATCCAGCCTCCCGTAAAGGCCCAGTTGGAGAGATCTAATGTGAAGTCCGGAGATCTGGCGCCGGCCACGACGGAATTCGCGGTAGCCCTCGTCCACCCGTTCATGCTCGATCCTCCCCAGCGCCGTCAGGCGGTTTTCAGCCCATTGCTGCTCCAGGTGGATCAAGGCACACTGTCGCTCGCAAAACAGCAGGTGCTGCAAAGCGGAAATGGGCAGCAAATCAGATTCCGCGAAGGGCATGGGAGACTCGCCATTCATTATGAGAGCATGCCTTCGCCCCGCGCAAGCGGGGAGAAGGGGGACCCGCCATTGGCGGGTGGATGAGGGGTCACAGGAATTCTTATCCTCTCTAAATCTTCTTCGAACGAAGTTCCTCGCACAGGCGCCTCACCTTGGCGACGAATTCTTCCGGCGCTTTGAGGACTATTCCATTGGAGAAATGGGCGACAGAATACCCCTCTGCTTTCAGGAACTCGTCCCGGTTTGCATCGGCCTTCATGACAGAAGGCTGCGAATGCACGCTGCCCTCCAATTCGATGATCAGTTTCAACTCCGGACAACAGAAATCCGCAAAGAAAGGCTCAATTGGATGCTGGCGGCGAAACTTGAAATCCACCAGGTTACGGTTTCGAAGCAGCCACCAGGCGCGAGATTCCGCCTTTGTCTGTTCTTTCCGGAGTCGACGGGCATGAGAAGTCTTGTCTTTCGTGAGCATACTTCCTCAACCCCTCACCCGACGCTGGTGACCGTTGTCACCCGCGCCACCCTCTCCCCGCTCACGTTAACTTGCACTTGCCTTCTCCCCGCTGGGCGGGGAGAAGGGGGGCCCGCCGTCAGACGGGTGGGTGAGGGGAGAATCCCAATTCCTGGTGTGTGCTAATTCAGAATCGCAGCATTTCTTCAGGGTTGAGATCCTCTAGCTCATCCTATCTTCCGAATCAGCCTGACGCCGTCCACCCCGGTCTCGTCAATCTTGACTTCGTAATCGCCAAAGGAGCGGGCTGGTTTGGAGCAATCCTTTCGGTTTACCGAGATCCGAGAGAAAAGCTCATGGGCGTGGGCATTGCCCATTTTGGATTCATGTTCGAAAACGTAGAGCCCGCGGGTCGCCATCATGCCACGGGCGGCAGAACGGTCGTGCTCGAACATATTGGCCAAGGCTTCCCACAATAGAGCGAGATCATCGTCAGAAAAACCGGTTTGATCTGCCAGCGGTGCCGAAACAAAGCCGTGGGCACGGTAAAGGCCGTAAGGAACCGTGAATTTGCGGCCCATGGTACGGTTATCGCCTCTTTGCTTTTCTGATTCTGCCTCTGTAGCTACTGCCATTCGTGTGATGCTGTGTTCAAGTGCAACAACGGGATCAACTGAACGAGCAAATGTAAACTGAACGGGCCCACGAACTTGGCCACAATTCGGAGCCGATTTTAGTGCCATGACAGCTCCAAAAGTCCTGACGTCGTAGAATGTTCTGCACATCCAATTCCTACCCAGTACAACTTCCTCAGCATTAGGCTTTCTCGCCTTAACACTTTTGATAGAAGAATCGATGAACTTTTTTATGTTTGTAGTTGGTTTGAGTTCCTTCAATTCATCCTTAATGGCTTTTACATCAGCATCGGAATC
>JBGPHY010000660.1:0-3655 GCA_041484625.1 Terriglobia bacterium
CGCTGGGCCTGCCGGCAGAAATCATCCACGTTATCGGCACGATACAATAAACCGGTTTTCTCCGGTTCAATAAGTTCGCGAATTCCTCCAACATCGCTCCCCAAGATGGCCTTTCCCAGAGCCATCGCTTCGAGAGGCTTCAGCGGAGTGACGAGCTCGGTGAGACGGATGCTGTGCCTCGGATAAACGAGAATGTCGGCTACGGAATAGTAGCGCTCGACATCGTCGTGGGAGACCCTTCCCAAGACCCGAATGAATTCGCTGGCGTTCAGTTCACGGACGGCGTCCCGAACCGCAGGCATTTCTTCGCCATCGCCGATCACCAGCAACTTGCAAGTTGTGCCGCGCCGGCGAAGCTCCGCGACGGCCCGAATCAGCCAGGCAACGCCTTCCCAGCCGTAGAGGGAACCAATGAAGGCCAGCACCGGCTCATCTCCCAATCGGAGTTCGGAAGCCAGGCGGTCATCCCGGGAAGCAGGCGAAAACTTTTCTGTGTCTACACCATTCGGGACATGAAAGAGTTTCGCCGGATCCGCCTTTCTCGCCCGGAGTTCGTCCAGGATGGACCGGGAGATTCCCACGACTGCGTTGGCCCGGTGAACGACATAGTCTTCCAGCTTGCGGCTCAACATGTATCGGATGGAATGCCTGTGCGTCTTGTTCTGATCGACGGCCGCATCTTCCCAAAATGCGCGCAGCTCATACACGAAGGGAAGATTTCTTGACCGAGCCGCCTGCAGGGCGCCCCAGCCACACAAAGCAGGGGAATGTGCGTGAATGATGTCGACTGATTCTTTCTCCAGTAACTCTACAATCCGGTTGCGAATCAAACGTACAACCTGAGCTTCGCGCAGAATCGGCTTGCGGCGCGCGATGGCCCATTCCGAAAAACGACCGGCATACGGAGTTCTCGAGTAAGAGACGCCGCCCACGACTGTGTCTGTCGCTTGTGGGTCGTCTACCAACTGAAGAGGACCGGTCAGCACCTGTGGGCGGAGTCCAAGCCGTTTTTGGGCCGCAACGAGGTGAAGGCTGCGGATGCTGTAGCCCGTGTGTACCGGCCAGGAATGATCCAGCACATGCAGAATACGCAGCGGCCTCACTTTTTCATGCTGAACGTGCTGTTGCGGAGTCTCTGTCGTCATCTCGCTCCCAGATCCGTACGAAAGACATCTCACTGGAATATTTCAGGTGACCTCACCCTGAGTCACTTTTTTCTGGGCACCTAAAACCTAAGTTTGATTCTGGGCCTTCTGCCGCGGTGGCGCCCATTGTCCCTGCAAGTCGCCACGGAGACATTTCACACAACCTACCAGGGAAGCAAGATTGACCATACAAAAATAGAAGACCAGGGAGAAAACCTTGCCCAGCTTTCTCTTCGGCTCCCGCCACCAGGCGGCTAAAGCCAAGGAGTAAAACACCACTTGCAACAGCGCAATGGCTCGATAGACCGGGAGCTGCCAGAGCGCGAGACTCGCTACAAACATCAGAATCATGAAAAAGGGTGCGAACCAGCGAAGGAGCTTGTGTGAAACCAGGAGAAACCAGTGACGCGTGTTGTTTAGCGGATTCAGCACCGCCGGGACACGGCACAGGGCGTTAAGACTCCTGCTGACGATGCGGACTTTCCGGCGAAATTCCTGGCCGAAATTCACTGCCGCCTCTTCATAGCAGATTGCCGCGGGCTCAAAGACACCCACGTAACCCCGAGCAATAATTTGCAGTGGATTCAAAAAGTCGTTGATGTCGGTAGGCAGAAGAGGCGAGTACAATTCGCGCCGGATGGCGTAAATTGCGCCATCGCCACCGACGACAGAGCCAAATTGAGATTCTTTTATCTTCAAATATGTTTCGAGTTTCCAATAGAGCCCTTCGGATTCCGCCGATGTCGATTCTCTGCCTTTTTCGTAATATCGAGCATTCCCCACCACGTAGCCGACTCTTGGATTTGAAAAATGACGAACGAGATGGCGAATGGCATCCGGTTGATGGATTGCGTTGGCGTCTGAAAAGATGAGGATCTGACCAGTTGCCTGCGAGACTCCAAGATTAAGGCCAGCGGACTTTCCCATACGGGGCTGCTGGCGGATCAGGCGCACACCCGACCTGGAAAACCGTCTGACAATGTCATCCGTCCCGTCATCCGAAGCGTCTGAAATCACCACGATTTCAAGCCGATCATGCGGGTAATCGAGTGCTAGGGCGTTCTCGAGTTTGGCAGCAATCACCTCGCTTTCATTAAAAGCGGAAATCAGAAGAGTAACTGCTGGCTCAGAAAGGTCAGGAGGGTTTGGGGCGTGCTTCGAAAAGCTTGCGAGTAGCGTCAGCAAAAGCGAATATCCGAGGTACACATAGACAAGGAGGCTCGCACAAACCCAAAAAATGAATTCGGAAATAGAAGTCACTCCCAATCCTGGGACCTCTCATCCTGGCGCGACTTCCGCATGATTCTTTGCCTTTTGCAATCCTCATTGCAATGAAGAAAAAGATTCCCGCCCCGGTCTGATGCGAAAACAGAAGTCGGAGATGAAAAGATGCGCGAGAAGGCGAATCTGCAACAATTGACCGGATGCGAAAGCGCTGCGCTCATTGAGTTCAACATTCGTGGAGTCTTTGGCGGGCGCAGTTCAATTCTTGTGCTGTGGCGCTTCTGGTTTCTCCTCTTTTTTTGAGACATCACCAGACTGTCCGGAAGTTGGACGTCCGGTCGCCAGTTTCAAAGTACCGTCTTCCGCAGCGCGGAATGCGATATAGATGTTGTCATCCCGATCGATGGCCATGGAGCTGAAACGTAGTGTCTCCAAGCTGCTTCGCGCAAGCACTTGAATATGCCATTTCCTGCCATCCCAGTAGGTGTGCTTAACCACTCCGGCATCTTCATAACAAATATGAGGAAAGCCGTGTTTGTCCAGAGCGATTGAGCTTCGGAAATGTGCCCAGCTTCCAAGCCAGGTGATCTGATCAACGGTTTCGATCTTCCATTCGTCACCGGCCTGATACGCGTATTTCAACGCTTTCTCGCTGTAGAAACTGATATGCGCTTTCCCGTCGGGACCGAGGAGGAGTGAATTCCCTTGGCCGATGTTATATTCCCCATGGCTCCGGAGACGAGAATCCACTGTCGTGAAATCCCATTGTTTCCCATTCCAGCGCGCAAGCCGCAATTCACCATTGTACCAGGCACTGTAGGAGAGAAGAGGATCGTCGTGGGCGTCCAGCACCATGGAATTCCACTTGCCCGTCTCATTGTCGAAATCCAGCGTGCGAGAAAGCCAAGCGTCATCTCTCAATACCGCATAGCGCATATGCAAGTAGTTAGGTGTGGGACCTGACAGCTGGTACCAGGAGAGATGCGGAGTGCCATCCTTGGCAATTGCTATCGAGCACGTGTATCCGATTTCTCCCGTGTCCTTGGCAATCTGCTGGACTCGCCATTGCTGACCGTCCCAGTGGGCATACTTGATGATCCCAGGCGTGTAGCAAATGTGTGGATTGTTCTGTGCGTCGAGCGTCAACTTCGTGTTGAACCCCCCAAGTTGCTTGTCGAGCACCATTGTGAACCAGCGGGTTGATCCGGCCGGCCGAAACCCGTACTTGAGATCTCCATTGCTATCTGCGTAGCTGATGTGCAGATTGGAGTTCTTGTCCACGGCGA
>JBGPHY010000661.1:0-3649 GCA_041484625.1 Terriglobia bacterium
CCTCGTAGTTGAAGAAGAAGTAAGACTTCTTCCGAGGACTGTCAAATAGCGGCAACTTGATGGGACCGCCAATATTCCCACCGAAATCGTTTTCAATGTCCTTGGGTCGGCTTGGGATGCCGAACTGCCGGGCATTGAGAACCGTGTTCCGGTGAAATTCGTAAAGCGAACCATGGAAGTCTTTGGTCCCAGCTTTCGTTTCCGCCGTGATCACTGCCGAAGTAGTGGCGCCGTATTGCGGTTCGTAGTTGGAAGTCAACACGCTGACTTCGCTGATGGCTTCAGGAGACCAGGGATAATCGGCATAGGCTGAAATCATCCCCGTATTACCGTTAATGCCTTGGGTGATGGAGACCCCGTCCAGTACGGCTTCGTCGGCCGAGGTCAGTCCCCCGTTGATGCGGGTGCTGTATGGATTTTGGCTAGCTCCGGTGTTTACACCAGGCATCAGGGTCACAAAAGCTGCGGCGGAGCGAATCGCTCCACCCACAATCAATGGCAACTCCCTGATCACTTCGGGCGTCACTGCCTGTTTGACTGTGGAATCATCGAAATTAAGTGGTGAAGCATCCGCCTGCACTTCCATCACTTGAGTCTCCGCCCCCAATTCGAGCTTAACGTCGACACGCACCTTGGCGTTGATGCCGAGTTCTATGCCTTTTTGCAGGAACTCGCGAAACCCCTTCACGGATGCTTTTAATTCATAACTGCCCGCTCCCAGGTTGGGAAATGTGAAAAGACCATCCTGGCCGGTAGACACTTTTGCCACAGCTCCGGTAGCCACGGAGGTGAGAGTCAATTCAACCCCAGGCACCACTGCCCCGCTGGGGTCGGTGATGGTCCCGCTGATGGATGCATTGAAGCTCTGTGCCCGGCTGGCTGCTGGATAGAGAGCTAGGATTCCTAACAAAAGACAAACAACCGATGTGCGGCACCAATTCATGATTCCTCCTTGTTTCTTGAAAAGAGAAATATTCACTCCAGACGCTCGGCGAAGCGCCCATTTGTCTAAATTAAGTCCGGTTCGATTTCCGGTTGAAGCGGGTCCGGGACCAAATCCCACGGCGACAGTGGCAGCCTTAGCCCTTTCCCCTCAATTTCGGACTGTTCAGGTTCCCCAGCTAGGAACGGAATTTCTCATCACGAGAAAATCACAGACAGTGATATCAGCTCTTCCTGTACCCAAACGAAGGAAATCAAAAGCTAATCATATGTAAACGGAAGGAAATTGGAATGTCAAGCAGTTTTTGTCATGGAAGTGTCATGATGGCCAGGCTGGCGACGCAGGACGTGTAGAGAAGTCTTGATCCCTGCAAACCTCGGGATTAGAATTCGAATTCCCGGGTGTCAGGGGGACGACGCAGTATGCAAAGTTGTTCACAACCTTTCCGAGAATCATCACCGCGGACGGAAATGGGGACCGACAATGTGGGAGCCGCGCTCTGTCGCGGCGATCATTTCGTTGAATAGGAATCTCCCGGGCGGAGCCAGGTTCCAAGATCAGGGGCGGTTTTTGCGGGTGGCACTCTATCGGTTGATTCCTTGAAACAATTTATTCAAAAGGAGACTCGGATGGCTTTGCAGATACTGGACGTCACTCAAACAATGGAGGAGGGCCAGACGCTGGCTGTTGCAGATCGGATTCTAATCGACCCCAGCCCGGGCCAGCTCATGCAGCGCACCAGCGACCTGATTTCGGCCATCCTTGAAAGTGGCGGGAAGGCCAATGCGGTTTGCCAGACTCTGCTTCGGCTGGGAATGAATTTCGCCGGTCGAGACGCCCGGATCGTCGGCTACAGAGCGGAGGAGACCGATGCGGCTCTGGAACGGGTGCTGCGGGCCCTCGAGCAACTGCATCCCTCGGTGAAACAGGCGCTGTCTGGGGTGATAGCCGATTTCCTGGCCGACATGAAGTCAGTGAACCGGGGCGACAGTCTGCCCGGGCTTTTCGCCGAGCGGATCGAGCTCCGCCTTGATCCTGCCTCTCCCGGACGATCTTTCCTGATTCTCTTCCAACAAGAGCTTCGCAACAGCGTGTATTGGCGAATGATTGGTGAAGGTTATGCCAAGTTTGGAAACGATTACGCTCGCGGCCTGGAGTTCCTTCGCCACATGGGTTTCTGCCAGGTTTCAACCAATCCTGTGCTGGCGGCCAGGGCTTTCGACGAGGACCCGAAGCTTACCGAGGCGCTGAAAGCGGAGATCCGTCAGCACTCCCAGTGGCTGGAAAACCCCCAAGCTCACTCTGACGAAATCGCTATGGCGGCCACATTGATTGCTTTGTGGCCCAACCTGGCTGTTTTCCGCCCCCTCGCCATTCACGCCGGGCTGAAGGATTACATGGTCAGTTTCCAACTTAACCCTAATATTGCGGATCAGGTGGAACCGAGTGTCGCAGACGCCCGGCATGCATATCAATTGGCAGCCGACTACCTGAAGCGATACGACGAGTACCTGGGAATGGGGACCCGGGCCGGTGTGGTCGGGCCCAATATTGTCTTTAAGATCGCCGCCAGCTCCGAGGCTGCCCGCCATATCACGCGCCGGCTCAATAGCTGGGGGATTGGAACCAACAATACCGTCGTCTACACAGTTGCCCAGGAAGTCCAGCTCATTCTGGATGCCTTCCAGGGGAAAGCCCAGGCTCTAAGAGACGATCGAATGGTAACCCGAACCTATGAAACCAACATAGGTGGACGATTCGCCAGCCATCTTCGAGAAGTAGTGGCGGAGGATCTGTTTGTGAGAGCGGCCGCGAATAAAGGGGAAACCCAGGCGGTTTCCTGGCTGGAGGGCATGGCAAAGGGATTGGGAGTGGATCAGGTTACAAAGGAGTCTGTGGCTTCAGCCCCCCTCGCAGAAAAGGCCAGGGTCTTTTGTGCCTTCAAATTCCTCAAGGCTCTGGACCACTCGTCGATGTTGATTGTAGCGGAGGCGGCAGGCTGGGGTCAGACCGAAACTCAACAGATGGAAGAGGCCATTAAAAGGTCCGGGACCTTGGTGGCGCGCCGCGTTTACCATGTTTTCTATGCCCAGCAAAACCGTCCCAGATGGATTTCGTATCTGCAGAGAACCTTTGGACTCACCCAGGAAGAGGCCCGGGAGGTGCTGGAATCGATGGATGTCCTTCCAGCCTCAAAACGAGTGCCGGAAGACACCCTGGAGGCGCTGGCTCAAACCAACATGTGTCACACCGAGTTTCCCAACCAGGCCCGTGCGGTTGAGTTGTTGTCGGAGCGGTCGGGTTTTCGAATGGAAGACTTCCGAGATTCAGCGGCCTCTTCTTTTGAACCCGGGGTGACTGAGAAACTGCGGACTATCGCTGATTTTCGTCGGGGCTACGATGTGACTCCGGATCTGCAACGGACTTTACTTGAAGCCGGCATTGAGGAAGCAGGCGGTTGGACTCTCGGCGGGATTGAGCCTCAGGCCTGGCCAGAATTCGGCTCCGTCGTTAAGACGAGTGCCGAGTTCCGCGGGGCTTACGAGGCCTTCGCGTCCAAGTGCGTGTCACTGACAAAGGAAGTCGGGGAGTAGCACTCTTGGGGTTTCCGATTCAACCCCTTCAGAGTCGGAATGCGTCTTGCCTCCAACCACGGGTTTCTTTTCGGGACTGGCGTCCCATTACTGCACCCGCGGCTAATCATCC
>JBGPHY010000662.1:0-3639 GCA_041484625.1 Terriglobia bacterium
GCCGCCTCGCGGAATTTTCCTTATACGGCCCTATTAACCAACGGTACTCTGCTCACGGATTCCATGGTTTCCTCCCTGCTCCAGTCTGGTCTGAAGGAGATCCGCATCAGCCTTTGGGCCACAAATCCCAGGGAATATGCTCTGCAATATCCGGGCACCCAAGGCGAGTTCTTCTATCGAGTGATTGCCGGGATCAGAGCCCTTACGACCCGGAAACAACAGCTCGGCTACAAAGACCCTGCGGTGGTTTTGCACCGGCCGATTTCCCGGGAGCATTTTCGAAGCATGCCGGATTCCGTGGAGCTGGCGGCGTCCTCCGGCTGTAACGGGATTACCTTTTCCCCGCTCAAGCCTCGGATACACGGCGAGACGGCTCTTCTCCCCTCAGAAGAGGAGCAAACCGAGATTCTCCGTCTTCTGGAACAGGCAAACCTTCGAGCTCACCAATTGAAGCTGGCCCACAATATTAGCCAGGTCATCACACGATATCAGGTGGGACCTGCGGTATGGGAACGATATTCCTGCTATATCGGGTGGAGCGACCTGCGCATCGCCAGCTCGGGAAAGACGACTTTCTGCCACCCCTGTCAGCGGAATCTGGGAAATGCGCGAGAGGAGCCGCTGACCACCCTCTGGAATGGCCCCGCCGCCCGCCGCTTCAGACAGCTGACTCGTACGCGGGAAGGGCTGGACCGAATCCGCCGCCATGACTGTTTGTGTGCTTATTGTTGCCATCTTCCCGGCAATCACCGTATCCATGGATACTTGGGTTGGCTGCCGGATGGCCATGCTGCTTGGTTGGAGGAGGACTTATCATGAAGGCCATAGCTCGCCAGCCAGGCCAGGCTTACACCGCCCTGACTACCGGAAGCCTCTGTCTGAAATCCGATGGCATCCCTTACTATTTTGATCATCTGTCCCGCAAAAAGGTCCTCAACGCGATCATTTCGGAGCTATCCTGCCGCCTTAAACCCTTGGGTGCTTGGGCCTGGCCGACGCACTTGATGGCAGAGCCCTCCACGTACTGCAACCTCCGCTGCCTTCTCTGCCCTACCACCCAGGGACTTCAACGGCCTCAGGGGTTGATGGATTTGCGGATTTTTCAAAAAGCTCTGCAGGATGCCGGCCCTTATATTTTCACGTTGCTTCTCTGGGATTGGGGCGAACCATTTTTCAATCCTTCGGTTTACGACATGATTGCCCACGCCAAAAAATTCGGCATCAAGGTGATATCCAGCACGAACGGACACCTTTTCGCTCAAGCCGAGCACGCTGAGAGACTGATCCGCTCCGGCATCGACACCATCATTTTCGCCATTGATGGCATCACTCAGCAATCCTATCAGCATTATCGGCAGGGAGGAGACCTGGAAACCGCCTTGGAGGGACTGAGAACTGTGGTTCGTCTCAAAAATCGCATGGGGAGCAATACCCCCCTGGTTAATTTCCGGCTCATCGTAACAGCCCGGAACGAACATGAAATTCCGGAAGTGTGCCAGTTGGCTCCGGGGTTGGGTTGCGATGCCCTTACCCTGAAAACGCTCAACCACTGCCTGAACGATCCTTATAGCGGCAAGATTCCTCTCGAGGAACCCCGGAAGTTGTCTCCCCGTAATCCGCGTTTCCGGCGATTCAGGGAAACCCCGACAGGAGAACGCATCCGGCGTCGCCAAAACCCCTGCAAACAGCTGTGGAACAATCCTGTCATCCACTGGAACGGCAATGTGGTCCCCTGCACTTTTGACCCGGGGGATCTATATGTGATGGGGAATTTAGGGAAGCAATCCCTGCGGGAAATCTGGTGGGGGGAATCCTATCGTCAGATCCGTCGGCGTTTCAGGAACGGCTGGAGCCATTTTCCACTTTGCCAGGAGTGCAGTTACGCCTACGAGGGGGGAAGCTTGAATTCCGAGACTATGGCCGAAGTTTATTTTTACTCCCCAGTCAGTTCTGTTGCCGTATAGAATGAATTTGCCGGGTCTGAATCGTTTCCAACCTGGACCCAGCGCGATATGGCTCAGACTGGTCTTCCAAGCTTGTGGCATTAAATAACAAATATGCAGACAAAGGGGAGGGGCCTTGCCCCCAGAGGATATTCCCTCTGCGACTAAAGATTGTTTCCAGGCAAGTCCAGTCGACCTGAGCGTCATTATCGCTTGTTATAACGCTCGAGCCTGTGTGGAAGCCTGCCTGGAATCGTTGCGCGCCCAAAGGACGACGCACCGGTTTGAAATCCTTTTGGTGGACAGCTCCCAGGATGGGACGGCGGAATTGGTGGGCCGTCGTTTTCCCGAAGTTCGGCTGCTGCACCACCCGGAGCGGCTCTATTGCGGCAGCGCCCGCAACCTGGCCCTGCCACTGGCAACGGCACCAGTCGTGGCCTTTCTGGATGCAGATTGCCTGATCCCTCCCCAATGGGTGGAGGCCGTTCTGGCTGCTCATCGTTCCGGCCATCTGATTGCCGGTGGAATCATCGACAACGGGACTCCCGGGAGCCTTGCTGCCTGGGCCTATTACTTTTGTGAGTTCAGCCATTGGCTCCCGTCCAGCCGACCGCGCGAGGTCAGGGAGATGGCCGGCTGTTGCCTCTCCTTTAAAAAAGATCTCTACCAGCAGCATGGACCCTTTCTGGAGGGGGGATACTGTTCCGACACCGTTTTTCTCCGCACGCTTCGCCATAACGGCCACCGGATCATGTTTGTCCCTGCGATTCGAGTCTGGCACACCTTCTCCGATTCCACTAGTTCCTTCCTGAAACATCAATTTGAGCACCGCCGCTGGTATGGCCGGGTCTGTTTCCCCCGGGGAAATCGCCGGAAGGGGGGGCAATGGCTATATTTTCTTTCTCTTCCCCTTCATCCTGCGCTCTTGTTAGGGGCAGTGGCTTGGCGCCTGCGACGCCATCCGGCATACGCTGGTTACTTCTTACTGAGCGTGCCGCTGGTTGCCGCAGGTCTTATAGCGCGGGTTCTGGGGGAAGCCTTTGCTTTCCTGGAACCTAGGGTTGATGGGGTCAGGGCTTGATTTCGGCATTCGAGGAGGCCAGCCGTCGAAGGATCTGGTTGCGGCGTTGCCGGAGCTTTTCATCCTTCCATTCAGCGATTATTTGTCTCTTAAGGTCTGACCCTATCTCCTACTTGCCAAAGCCGTCATAGGTAAAGGACAGCCCCCAGTCGGGCCCGCTGGTGCTCGCAGCCGTCAGTTGTCCCAGGCAAACTTGCAGGGCCCAGTTTTGGTCCGGCCCGCCGATGAGACAACACTATATCATCGCACGGAAGAAATAACGAATATTCAGATCTGACCCCTATTCCTCCTGCTGGCTTTCGGACCTGGGCGAATGGGTCTGGTACACCATCCAGGACGAGCGAAGAAACCTGAGAATTGGGAGGAGGCGATTCTCTAAAGCGATGCTGGGCAATTGGATTCGTTCGGCCATCCAGCGGTCTGACGAGCATGCATTATTTAGACCCTTGCACGGTTACCTTCGGGGACTGGAAGAACCGGAAGACATTACGGTTCTTCTCAACTATTGCGAACCGTATCTACCTTTCGAGGGCGCGCTGGGAGAGATGGTTCTCAGCGTCGGGAAAGCCGTTTACCTTTATGAAAAAAGTGCCGATGGCATTATCGACATCAGCC
>JBGPHY010000663.1:0-3639 GCA_041484625.1 Terriglobia bacterium
GGGAACCTCACTGAGGAGGCTCCTCTTTCAGTTCCATTTCCGGTGAGATCCAAACCGGAAGAGTCAACTCATCTCATAAGGTCCGGTACGCCAACCGTACACGTTGAAATTTCCGTGGGCGAGAAGACTTTTTTGTGTGGGAACGTTCCAAACGATAAAATATACCCATTCGCACACGGGATGTCAAGCCAAAGGGCAGTTTGCGTGCAAGCATTCGTGATGGATGCTCTCGTTGTGGAGTGAATTTTGGCAGCACTCAGTGAGTGCGTGTTCTTCACTGAAGTCAAGCGCTCGAACGCAGTTCCAATTCCACGCTGTATTCGCCTCTCGAATTCCCCCGGGGCTCCCATTTTCTTGGTATGTCACTATTGATCGCATCCCAGTCGGCACTTGTACTCCGTGTTGCGCAGCCAATATACTAGCGAGGGAGGATTCCGAATCATGGTGAATAGATCATTCATGTGCCTACCGCCCGCGGCGGGAATGCGTGCCTGGTCAAGCCTTCTATTGAAGATCAACCGTAGCTTCCAAGGGGCCGGCACCTGCAAAACCTGGCTGGTTTTTGCAGTTTCTCTGGCCGTGTGCGGCGGCGCCTGGCCCGCATCGCTAACCGATTCGGACCAACCCGTGGGCGTTTCCGATGGCAATCGTGCGGTTCTTCCTGTCAGCCAGATTATCACTCCGGCGGGCAAGCAAATCCAGCTTCCAGGAATGCGCCCCCAGGCATTGGCGCTGAGTCCGGACGGACGGCTCCTGGTCACCTCTGGTCTGACAAACGAACTGGTGGTGATTGATCTGTCCACCGGTGCTATCCGCCAGCGAGTTCGGTTGCCCTCGGACCAAGCGCCTGTCCCTGTGGCGCCATCCCGGAATATTTTGGAACCCGCCAAGGAAGGCCAAGTGAGCTACACAGGGCTTGTTTTTTCCCACAACGGCAAGAGGATTTACCTGAGCAATGTCAATGGCAGTCTGGAAGTGTTCACTGTGGCTGCTGACGGAACGGTCGGCGGCCTTTTCTCCATGCCACTGCCGCCGGCCGATGCCCCGCGCCGCAAAGAGGAGATTCCTGCCGGTCTTGCCCTTTCTTCCGATGACAAGAAGCTTTACGTTGCACTGAACCTCTCGAACCGCCTGGGAGAGTTTGATGCCGATACCTGCAAATTGTTGCGATTATTCGACGTTGGCGTCGCGCCGTACGATGTGGTCCTGGTCAACGGGAAGGCTTACGTCAGCAACTGGGGCGGGCGCCGCCCGAAGCCTGGCGACACGGTCGGTCCGGCGGGCCGCGGCACTGAAGTAAAGGTGGATCCAGTGAGTGGAGTCGCTAGCGAAGGTTCCGTGACTGTCATCGACTTGAGAACAGGAGCCCCTCGGGCCGAGACTATCGTCCACCTGCACGCCTCAGCGCTCGCATTGTCACCGGACCGCCGCTATGTCGTATGCGCCAATGCCGCCAGCGACAACCTGAGCGTCATTGACGCTCACACGGACAAGGTGGTGGAAACCATTTGGGTCAAGCCAAGCCCGGCCGATCTCTTTGGCGCGTCGCCAAATGCACTGGCGTTCGACCGCAAAGGCGGGGTGCTCTATGTTGCCAACGGAACACAAAACGCCATTGCGGTTGTTCACTTCGATCCCCGTGATCGCGAGTCACGGTTGTTGGGCCTGGTTCCTGTCGGCTGGTTTCCCGGTGCACTCAGGTACCACCCCAAGTTGAAACAGATCTTGGTCGCCAACATAAAGTCTATCGGGACCGAAAAGGAAGCCGACTCGAGCAGTGGTGGCACGGGCTACAATTCCCGCCAGTATCAGGGCTCCCTGTCCCTGGTGCCTGTGCCTCAGATGTCGGAATTACCGCATTTAACGGCCACCGTCTACGAAAACTACCGCCGCGAGAAGATTGCTCTGTCGGCGCTTCCGCCCAGGGCAGGCCAACTGCCCAGGCCTGTGCCCGAACGCATCGGAGAGTCGAGCGTCTTCAAGCACGTCGTCTACGTGATCAAGGAAAATCGCACCTACGACCAGGTCCTTGGGGCCATGGGCAAAGGCAATGGAGATCCTGCATTATGCATCTTCGGCGAGCGTGTCACGCCGAACCAGCACAAGATGGCCCGTGAATTCGTTCTGCTGGATAATACTTACTGCTCCGGGATCCTGAGTGCCGATGGCCACCAATGGTCCACTACGGCTTTCGCTACGGATTACCTGGAGAAGTCTTTCGCCAGCTGGCCGCGAAGTTATCCCGACGGCATGGGAGACGATGAGATCGACGCGCTCGCTTACGCCCCCACCGGGTTTATCTGGGATAATGTGCTTCGCCATCGAAAGACACTCCGCAATTACGGTGAGTTTGCCCTTCCGGCCGTGCGATGGGCCAACCCCGCGCGCAACGGAGAACCGGACTGGGCAGCTTGCTGGCAGGAATTCCTGGATCCCAAGGGTGAGATCATCTTCGCCAGCAAGCCGGGTATGGAATCCCTCCGCCCCTATCTTGCCATGAACACTGTAGGCTGGATGATGGAGGTACCGGACGCATTCCGGGCCCGTTATTTCATCCATGAACTCCACGAATACGAGAAGACGGGAAATTTTCCCCATCTTGTCATCATTTGTCTGCCCGACGACCACACGAGCGGTACGAGTGCTGGTTCACCCACACCCGCCGCATGCGTGGCGGACAATGACCTCGCTTTTGGCCGAATCGTTGAAGCCATCAGTCATAGCCGTTTCTGGCCAGAGACGGTCATTTTCGGAATTGAAGACGATCCGCAGGACGGCTGGGACCACGTCAGCGGCTACCGCACAACAGCTTACTGTATCAGCCCGTACACAAAACGTGGCCAGGTTATCAGCACCCAATACAACACCATTAGTCTTCTCCGGACAATTGAGCAGATCCTGGGCTTGCCCCCGATGAACCAGTTCGATGCTGCAGCAACGCCCATGTTTGACTGCTTCACCGAACAAAGGGACTTTACGCCGTTTAAGTCGGTGCTGAACAACATCCCGCTCGACGAGATGAATCCGCCGCCCAAAGAGATTGCCGATCCACTCCTCCGCAAAAATGCCCTGCTTTCCGCGAAACTCAATTTCAAGAAAGCGGATGCATGTCCGGAAGACTTGCTGAACCGTATTCTCTGGCACGCGATGAAGGGGAGTGCCATGCCTTACCCGGAATGGGCCACCAGGGGGGAGGTTACCGATGCAGACGACTGAACGGAGAGTCGATGCCACCGACGGCTTGTCCAGTCTCTGGTCAAAAGAAACGAAGCAGGGGAAGGATTGGCTGCCAGCTTAGTGTTCGAGTAGAATTAGCGATGGGATGACTCGGCCGACGGGATTGGATACAGGGATCGCCGGCGTCGAAAGCCATCCGGTTCCCGCGGAAAAAATTAAGCTGGGGTTCCCCGGTCGTGATGAGGAGATTGAAAACTACCTCGCCGCTATTGAAGCCTTGAGCAGAGTAGAGATTCCCATGATATCCTACAACATCCCGTATGCTTAGGGCATGAGGAGGCAGGCGGCGGCCGAACGTTGCGTAGGGCAATGAAAAAGGAGGAATCCATGGCAGCGAAATCAGAAGTCACACGTCGGGACATTCTCAAGTCGAGTGTCAGGACCGCAGCGAGACTGAGTGTA
>JBGPHY010000664.1:0-3635 GCA_041484625.1 Terriglobia bacterium
GGAGGAAGTCTTTGAAACACTGAAGAAAACCTCCTTCTCTGGGCCCATCTCGCTTCATGTCGAGTTTACGGCCGCCCAAGACAACAGTCGGGCAGAAAGGGAACGGATGGCAGGGCTGGTGCGCCACGATTTTGATTTCCTGCGCCAGACGCTCGTGAAGAGTGGATTGAGCCAATGAGGAGGGGCCAACTAGCGGATCAGTGCCTCCCCCAGTCCAGGAAGGGCGGCCCGATATTGCTTCAAGGAAGGAGCCCTGAACCAAGATCCCCCAGGGGCGAAGCTTCCCGAACACTTCATTCTCTCAAGAACGAGGGGCGAATTGGTCGAGCGGCCCAGAGTATTCCTGTTGAACGGCCACGGCCAGTTTTAACGACTGATGCACGTTCTGTAGGCAGCAATCGGGATTGACCGCGTTAGCCACGGCATGCAAGAAAGCCTCGTGTTCCGCCAGGAAACCCCCGGCAACCAAAGGGTCGGGATCTCCTGCCTTCTCGAGTGCAATGTGGTTATCCTTGTAAACGACTTCCCCATGAGCGAAGAATTCGCTTGAGTAACCCGTGCCGATGGTTACTTCCATGGACGAGTTCTCTACTTGCGCGAGGTAGCGTTCCCGAAGCACGCCGCAATCGACCAGGATAGCCAGGTCAGCCACGATGCCCGTAACAAAGTGCAGGCGGACCAGGAAGTCTTTGGCCTCAGTTCCCGAGTAGGGATGACACCGGGTCTTGATTTCCACGACGTCACCGCAGAGGTAACGCAGGTAGTCGAGCGGGTGAATGGCTGTACCGATGCCAAAGTCGGCTTCCAACCGCCGATTCCGCAGCATCTCGACTCGCACATAGCGAAGAGGTGCGCTGGCATAAGCCCATTGACGGAGATGCTGAAGGCCGGGCATCCGGCGACGGTTGAAGGCGACATAATTGATTGCACCGGACTCTTCGGCTAACGCGGCCAGACCTTCGGCCTGATGGATGGTGACTCCAGGCGGCTTTTCCGTGAAAATGGGTTGCCTGTAAGGAAAGACCCGTTCCAGAACCCCCGCAGTGGCTCCCGGTTGGACCATGCAGTAAATCAAGTCCGGTTGCACCTCGTCAATCATTTTCAGGAAGTCGGTATAGGCCCTGGAAAAGCCGAATTCCTTACAGAACCCCTGAGCCCGGCTCAGATCCAAATCACAGATCGCCTCCAAGGCAAGACGGGGATCAGGACCCGACGCCAGTCGATTCAGGGTAGGCCCATGGAAAGTGCGTGCAAACGCGCCGGCACCTATTTGGACGGCCTTTAGCGGTTTTGGCATATAAGATCCTTCAAGGCATTTTGAGGGCTCAGCCCAATTCGGGCCCGAAGATGGCCCATTGCTTTTGGGGGACGCCTGGATACCGGTTTTCACCCAGGAACATGCGAGTAAAGGGGCGTTGACGGACAAATCCTGTCCGCGAGAGAAAGTCCAACCATGCGCTGGACAAGTGCAGCGGATCGAGGATGAAGCGTTTTCCTACATTGCCCTGGAGGCAGGCGGTCACCAAATGTTGAGCGGTCTCCTGCCGATGCGCAACGATCGGGCCGACTTGCTCAAAGGCAAAACCATGCCGGCCAAAGCAATAGCCCTGCAAGCCGGATGCTCCCTCGACTACCCAAGCATATTCCGGCGCGTGCGCCAGTGACCAGTCCAGCAACGCTCCCCGGTCGGCGCCAAAGGTCGACTGGTCCATGGGCAGGATGTTGTGCAGATCCCGGGGATTCATGGGACGGAGACCGCGTTCGAGTCCGAGATCTAGCTCGGCGGTTACTTCAACCTGCATTCGGCTCAGTTCATATTCAGCGACATATCCCAGCCGTTCATAGACCGGGCGCCCCTGGGGCGTTGCATCGAGCCGGATGGCAGGGACCTCCTTGAGAAGTTCGGTGGAAAGCCTTAGCAGGTGAGTTCCAATTCCGTGTCCTCGGAACTCGGGATCCACCAACACCATTCCCACCCACCCAAACCTGCCTTGGTAGTTCACGGTGGTCATGGTGCCGACCACCTTATCTTGAGCCACTGCTGTCCGGCAGTCTTCAGGACTCAAAGAGAGAAAGAGTTCCCAGTCTGCAGCCAACTGGTTCCAGTGGGCGACACGGCAGAGATGCAAGCCGGCAGGAATATCCTCGTGTGTCAGGGTCCTGTAGATAATGGGATTCAGGGTAAGTGCTCCTCAGATCGTAATCTCCAGCAAACGGGCGGCATTTTCGTAATAAACCTTGCGCAGGATGGTTTCAGGAAGTCCGAGTCCATAAATCCGCCAGCGTCCCTGGGGAGGTAGCTTGGCTGGCGCATAATCGAAATACTCGTCTTCTGTTTCGAGGAACCGATAGTAGATCTGGTAGAGCTGATCGCCGAAAATTTGTTGAGGAGTGTCCACGCCATGAGGCACGGCGTCGGTTCCAAACAGGACCCGATCCTGGTACTTCTCGAAGAACTTTCGCGACATTCTGGGCTGGCGACCCAGTTCGCCAATGCGTGCGCCGATTTCCACTTGCATGTTGGGATAGCGATCCAGCCATTCCCCCACCCATCCCAGGTCTTCGGCATTGCCCACGTGGCAGAGAATGAACTGCGTCCTGGGGTGTCGCTCGATCGCCCGGTTGCGGGCCTCATGCAGTTCCCGGTTGCTGGGGAAGTCCTTTCCGTGAAACGACCAGTCCGGATGGGCATGCAACTCCTCATACCGTTCGTTAAAGCGATCGATAGTCAGGAAGAAGGCCTCGGGATCAGACACGTGAATAATGACAGGCATCTTGTTGGCACCGGCCGCTTCCCACATGAGGTCAAATCGACGATCGTCGACTTTTACCAGTTTGCCGGTGGTGAGATTTTCCCGCAGATAGAGGCCTAAGGTCTTGAGAACTTTGAGACCTCGGGCTCCGGCGGCGCGCGCTTTTTCGATCTGGTCGGCTTGAAACTGCGGATAACCGGGCTCACGGGTTCTCTGCCACCAGGGCTCGGTGAAGGTCAGGAAGCGGTCCGGGTGTGGCTTTTGAAAGGCGGCAAGGGACTGGGCGAGTGAATCTCCGTAGCCTCCCGTGATGTTGACCAGCGTCCGAATACCTCTCCGGTCCATCACGGGCAGCAACTCGGAAGGGGGAGACAGGGGACGGGAGGTGCCCCCATTACTGGCCACATCCGCATATCCCGGGCCAAAGGTCAAATGGGTGTGAATATCAATCACCGGAAAACGAGCCTTCTCCACACGGGTTTCCGGAATTTTGAGCATGCTCTTGGGTTCGTACTCAAGTAGGGGAAGCATCCCTTTAGTGGGTCGTCCCCCTCTTTCATCCTGCTGAGCTGAGGCCCTCAAGGCAGGCACGCCTAATGCCGCAGTGCCCACACTCGACATCCACTTCCGACGACTCCAATGGTTCATAGTGACTCCCTTATGAAATTGTATTTTGGCAATCTGAAGAATCCTTCCAGAACAACCAGAAACTGCGTCCTGGCATTACTCAGAGGAAAGAGGCCAGGGCAGAACAGGCACAAGCGTCCCAAGTGTCCGCCTGGAAAGTTGTGGACTACTTCCTCTCCTCCTTTTGGGTCAGTTAAACGGGGGAAACGGCTCCGTCAGGAGCCCAATGTTTGTAGCCAAGCAGGCCAGCATTCA
>JBGPHY010000665.1:0-3633 GCA_041484625.1 Terriglobia bacterium
ACTCTTTTTCAGCTCCAGCGCCGCATGACAAATCTTTTCGATTTGTTCCCAGCGATTCATACAAGTCGACCCTGCACCAATTTAGCGCACCACGGCGCATGAAAAAGCGCCCGATTCCCCCTTTTGAAGCTAAGCCTTACCCACATTTTTTTTACGCGCAGGGCTGAAGAAGAAACAAGCCGCGCAAAAAGCCCAGGTAATGTCGTGCAGGCGCTGTAAGCCGCGCCAAAGAGTGATCGGTCCGGGATGGCCATCCCGCTTGCGACCCAGAAAGCCACCCAACTTGGCCACCATGATGATGGCTTGCGGTAAGGATAAATCCGGAGGGGGCTCTTGGGGGGCATGATGCAGAAAAGAATACAGAGCCTGGAGCTCTTCCGGTGCAAAGGCGACGGTGGCGGGTAAGAAGGGCGTGTCGCGTCCCAGACGCGTCAGCAGGTGGACCCGCCAAGCCACTAACAGATCAAAGGGGAGGCACCGTTCTAAGTTATCCAAGTTCTTGAGCTGGCGTTGTTCGGCCCGACAACCGCTTTTCAGGATTTTATGAAAGATTTCAATTTCCCAACGCAGGCCATACCACTGGACTTTTTCCAAAGCCTCCTGGAGGGTGTTGACCGGCAGCGTGGTCAGCAACAACCAGCAGACGGGTTCGATCCCCTGGGGCGGATGAACTTCCTGGGCCCAAACCGCCCACAGTGTCACGGGATCAGTTTGGCGCGAGGAGGGCCAAGCTTGAGGAGGCTGGAGCGAGACGGAAACAAAGCGGATCTCCAGGTTGGCCGTACGGGCCGGATGCTGGGGCTGTTTACGAATCCGGACGGTGGTGTTTCCCGCCACCGGCTGGGTCTCGAGGAAGTCCCCTAAGCGACGTTGTTCGGGTTCGGCCAGTTTGCGGTCTTGCTGCGCCCGAACCAACAGGGCGGGCCCTTGGGGGGTGGACCGGGCTAAATCAAAGAGCTCAAAGACATCCGCTTCCCGGTCGCCGATATTGACCATCTGGGTCTGAGGGAGTTGGGCTTGGAACTCGGCACAGGCCTGATAACTGCGCAGCCATTTCTGGCTTTCTTTGGCAGTGATCGGGAGCTGGGAGCGCCGGTGTTTTTTGCCTTTCTGTTCCGGATCGCGGGCCCAAATTTGAGCCTGGATCAGCCCCAAGGGCAGACGCTGGGCTGAAAAAGCCAGCGTACTGTGGAGGAAAAAGCCCCGCGTGGTGTCGTGCTGGTGATTGAGGGGCCCCAACCCCTCGGTGGCTGGATGCGTGCTATGATCCAGACTGGTGGTGTCTTGAACCGCCAAGACTAACCGGGCCGAGGCCAGACGCTGTTGAGTCTGAGCTCCATGACTGGCCAAAATCTCCTGGCCCGAGACACGGCTGTTGTCTAAGAACCGATAGGCTGCTTTGGCAGCGGCAGGGGTGCCACACGCTTCAGGAATGGAGGCCATCGGTCGGTTGTAAAAATTGTTGAGAATCATCACGCTGCGTTGCTGGAGACGTTGGTCCACCCAATCGGCATCTTCCAGTTCATGTTCAGCCCAATTACTGGCTAGGGCATCACTCAAGGTGGACAACAGATCAGCAGGAATGGACGGTATCGTTTGTTTCTTAGGTTTCTTAATGGCTTTAGTCTCCTATCGTCAGAGTTGTCTAGCTGACCTTAAGAGAATAAAGTCCATTTGTCCAGCAATTTCCCCGCCCCCCTCGCATTCAAAAAATGTGGGTAAGGCTTAGCTTGGTTAAGGGGGACTATAGGGAGTTCGTTCCAAAGAAGATAACGACCACCCCCTCGCCCCCTCCTCACCAAGGCGGGGAACCAAAATTGAATTTCTTCACACCTTCTCAGGACATAGCCATGCAGCCTCCATGGATACCGTCCGGTCGCTTCCGTCAGCAAGGCCAGAAAGCAGGCATAATCGTCGGGGGCCCGAAAAATGACGCGTCGCTCATTCCGCCGGCTGGTCAGGTGGTATTATCCCCCCACTTGCTGCATTCTTACCGGCCTGGCCATGGCTTGCTCTCCTCCCTATGGCTATCCTTTTCTTGACATATAAGACTATGACATAGAAAAACGAGATCTGGATAATCCTCTAAAAGGCCGTGGGATCAGGCCGGGAGAGGAACGGGGCGAGAGTCAGGCAGGAAAGATGGAGAGCTCTCGGAGGCGAGGGAGGGATTTATCGCCTTGCCACCCATAGCACGAGTTTGGTAGGAAGAAGCGGGGCAGCGGATGGGCCACTGCCCGCCTGTGCTACGGGACTGGAAACGGCGCTCGGGTCGCCTCCCGGCGGAGCCCTATCCTCCCTCCCAGCCAGGTCAGTATAGCACGGAGGGGAGCGCGGGAGGATGGTTCGATGAAACTCTACGCTGCGATTGACTTGCATTCGAATAACAACACGGTGGTCGTCATCAACGAGCAGGATCAAGTGATCTACCGAAAGCAACTCAGGAATGAGTTAGCGGTGGTCTTCGAAGCCCTGGACCCATTTCGAGCCGATCTGGCGGGGGTGGTGGTGGAATCGACTTATAACTGGTATTGGTTGGTGGATGGGCTGGAGGGGGCCGGCTATCGGGTGCATTTGGCTAATACGGCCGCCATCCAGCAGTATCAGGGATTGAAGTACAGCGATGACAGCTCGGATGCCACCTGGTTAGCGTACCTGTTGCGGTTGGGATTGTTGCCGGAAGGATATATTTATCCCAAGGAAACGCGGGCAGTGCGGGACTTGCTGCGCAAGCGGGGACAGCTGGTGCGACAGCGGACTCGCAATATTTTGAGCATCGAGAATCTGATCAGTCGGAATCAGGGGGTAGGGATTAAGGGGAATGAGGTGAGGCAGCTCAAGGCGGAAGCGGTCGAGAGGCAGTATGAGAATGAAGACCTGGCCCTGGCGGTGACCAGCACCCTGAGCATTGTGGAAGCCCTCAGCTGGCAGATTGAGGGGATTGAGAAGCGGGTGAAGGAGACCGTTCGATTAGCCCCCAGCTTTGAGTCTTTGAAAACGGTCCGTGGGATTGGTGACATCCTGGCCTTGACGATCCTGCTGGAGGCGGGCCATCTCAGCCGTTTTCCCAGTGTGGGAGATTTTTCCTCTTACTGCCGTTGTGTCAGTAGTCAAAAGCTAAGTAACGGCAGAAAGAAAGGCAGCGGCAATGTGAAGAACGGCAATGCCTATCTGAGTTGGGCCTTTATCGAGGCAGCCCATTTTGCCATTCGCCACGATCCGGTGATCCGCCGATTCTATCAGCGCAAGATGGCCAAGACCCTCAGTGTGGTGGCGCTGAAGGCGGTAGCCCACAAACTAGCCCGGGCTTGTTATTACGTGATGCGTGACCAAGTGCCCTTCGAGGTGGAGAAGTGCTTGGGTCACTAAGGATGGCTGGGACAGGGAACCAGCGAATAGGGTTGGCTAACAACCACCAGATCTGATTGGAAGCTGTCCCATCCCACTCCTCGACGGCAGATTCACACGAATTGTCCGGAGGCGCCCAGGCCGTGAACCAGCCAGGGTTTGGCCTGCCGACCGGCAGGGAACCAGAGATCTGTGAGCCCAGTAATTGGACACGGTTTGGTACCGAAGATTTTCTGGGGCTGCTCGACAGCCAAGGGCCGGAGAGAGGGTCTCTCTCCATCCGCC
>JBGPHY010000666.1:0-3616 GCA_041484625.1 Terriglobia bacterium
ATCGATCCCTGTCATCGATCTCTTCGCCGGCCCCGACGGCTTGGGAGAGGGATTTTCTGCGTTCTCGTCACCAAACGGATCCAGACAATTCAGGATCGCCCTGTCAATAGAGATGGAGCATTGGGCTCACAAAACCCTTGAGCTCCGAAGCTTCTTTCACCAGTTCTCACACCAAAAAGTACCCGCAGAATACTACGCTCACCTGCGCGGTGAGATTACGCGGGGCGAACTTTTGGGAAGTTTTCCGCAAGCCGCGGAGGCAGCCCGACGCCAGGCCTGGAAAGCTGAGCTCGGAGTTGTCGAGCCAGCGGTAGTCGATCGCCGAATTCGTTACGCCATTGAGTCCGCCGATCAATGGCTACTTTGTGGCGGACCACCATGTCAGGTATTTTCAGTGGTAGGTCGGTCGAGGAATGGTGGTATTGCTGATGACGATCACCGTGTCTATCTTTACAAACAGTATCTGCGGATCCTGTCAGTGCACGAGCCCCCGGTCTTTATTATGGAGAATGTTAAGGGGCTGCTCTCTTCACAGGTAAGGGGCAACGAGATCTTTGAACAGATGCTCGAAGACCTCCAGCATCCTACGAAAGTGGTGAAGACGCAGCGAAAGTCGGGTGCCAGGTATTCACTGCATTCCCTCGTGCGGCAGGCGGATCTGATCGGGTATCCCCACGATCCCGGGGATTTCGTCCTCAAGTGCGAGGACTACGGCATACCTCAGTCCCGTCATCGGGTAATTATTCTTGGCGTCCGCGAAGATCTGGCGCGCCACGGGATGCCTGTGCTTGGACCGTACGGCACATCCGTATCAGCCCGCCGTGTCCTTGGCGGGCTGCCACGCCTGCGCAGCGGATTGAGCCGTTCCGTGGATGGGAAAGTCGAGTGGCAAGCGGCATTGACCAAGATTCTCGATGCAGACTTCATGCATTCGAGCCGAAACGGGGCTGACGCGCAACTCCGCGAGCGCGTGACCCGAACGCTTCTCAACATGCATGACTTTCAGGCTGACCGTGGGGCAGAATTTATCCCGTGCGATCCTGGCATCGGCTATAAGCCGGACTGGTTCCTTGACTCCGCGATAGGCGGTGTCTGTAACCACACGTCACGATCCCACATGATACCGGACCTCCACCGCTACCTGTTTGCCGCATGCTACGCCAAGGTGTACGGGCGATCACCCGAGCTGGATGACTTCCCCGCCGCTTTGCATCCCGATCATAAGAACCTTAAGGACGCGCTGTGCAAAGGGTACTTCGATGACCGTTTCCGGGTCCAAATGTCCAACCGTCCGGCGACAACGATCACAAGTCACATTGCCAAAGACGGTCACTACTTCATTCACTATGACGAGCAGCAGTGCAGGAGTCTCACCGTGAGCGAAGCGGCCCGCAAAAAGAATCCAGATGTCATGGGCGGAATATCGTTCGGCGATGGAAATCCAAGAATCCCTTGTCTGGCTGGAACCTTTCAGGGGCTCTCAAGGGAGCACCTTCCACAGATATGAACTCCCGCTCTAAGGCTTTTTCGGGCAGGTAAGCGCGCAATTCAGAGCTTAATTGAAGTTCCATATTGTTCCCGAACGTAATCAGCCCTTGGTCAAACGCCCTGTCGAAATGGGCCGCAAGACAAAGTCCGTTTTGTGGATTCAACCTCTGTTCTGGAAACTGGCTCCAGGGCAAGATATGACTGGCTATTAGCAATTCGGGAACAGGATTCCCAGTTACGCAGCATCGACATTCATACGCTGCCAGGACAACCTTTCGGAAGAACGTCTGCATTGTCCTGACCCGAACAGTCGCTATCGTGTCCGTTGGATAGGTTGGCGACGGCATGGAGACCGGGAGCGCCAGGTCCAGTTTCCTGGCTTGTGCTGGTTGAACCGAGACCAACTCGCTTAGCCGTTCCTCGCTTGCGGTGGCCAAAACAGACCAATTAGAGTGAAACTCCTCCCATACCCGCCGGTCCGCTTGTGTCACTCCTCTAAGACCTGAAATTCCCCGCGCTTGGAGCGCTGGATCTAGCGAGGCGAAGTTGACCAGCTTCATCGCAATGCTCCCGGGCGTTCGACCAAGTATTCCCGCCATTACAATAACCTTTGGATTGCGAGCATGCATCTGTCCAAACGGAATGGTGAAGTACAGGTTACAGACGAGGACTAGCTCATCTTGTGACCAGGATTTTCCCTTAGATTTTACGCGCATCGATTTCTCCAGTGATGGCAGACAAGTAATACCTTACACGAAAAGATTCGTTACCGGCAGCATTCCTCTTCATGCTTGTACTTTAATCGCCCCCCAGGAACTCTCCAAGGAACCGTTGCGTGGCGAAGACGGAAGACGCTGACCCTGCAGAAGCGAGGGTGGCCTCCGAAAGTGATCGGAACTCTTGATCGCGTGACGGATGAAATTCTCGACGTTTTGGGGGATCCGGTCCGGATCTGCCAATGGAAGCGCAGAGGTCTTGTTTTGGGGGATGTACAGGCGGGTCAAACCACAACCTACACCGCACTCTCATGCAAGGCCGCGGATGCCGGTTACCGCCTGATTATTCTCCTCACCGGAACTCTTGAGAACCTCCGGCGTCAAACACAGGAGCGGCTCGATGAGGGCTTCGTCGGCCTGGATAGCTCCGACATCTTGAAACAGCAGCGGCAGGCCAGACCGAATCGTGCCATCGGAGTCGGGACCATTGATGCACGCCGAACTGCGGACGTGTGGCCTGCAAGGCCGGCGCATGGACGACGACTGATGCGACCGGACATGCGCACCAGATGAAGCGAAATCCATTCAAACAAGCCCAGGATGGGATGCATGAGGTGCGGAAGTCGCTGGAGGAGCGGCTAGAGCGTGTCCCAGACTTCTACAGCGTCCCCTTTGGACACGCGGTGATATTCACGGATGTGGAGGCGCCACCACCTGAGATAGCAACAGAGCCGTGGGAAGTAATCGACTGCGAAGACCTGAAGACCGCCATCTCAGTACATCTGCTACGGGCCGCCAAACAACAGCGCGCAAGGCTCAACATTCGCTCCTCACCACCAGAACCGCAGCCCGCATTGCTTAAACAGATACGGGACGCCCTGAGGCCTGATTTCGACAGGATAGTTGCCCGCGGCACTCTTGTATGTGACTCGGAGCGGAGGCTTCTGAAGCTGACCGAAGAGCAATATCAAATACTGGATCTTCTCGGCGCAAATCCGCGCTGTCTCTTTGAAGGCGCGGCAGGAACCGGCAAGACATTGCTAGCGCTGGAATTTGCAGGACGGTGCGCGAAATCGGGAGACCGAGTTCTGCTTCTCTGCTTCAACAAACTACTCGGTGACTGGTTTACCAATGAAATCAAGGCTACTGCGCCCAGTTTGGATATTAGAAGCGGTCGGTTCTATAAGTGTCTGCGGGATATCATCACTAAGTCTCCAATCGCTGATGAGTTTCTCGATGCCGAAAAGCGGTCGGAGGAGTCGGTCCTTTTTGACGATGTTTATCCCTTCTACGGACAGCTTGCTCTGGAAGGGAGTGCGGAGAAATACGACATGATTGTTATGGATGAAGCACAGGATCTGGTAAAGAAACCAGTACTCGACGTCCTGAATGCATGGGTTAAGGGCGGGCTG
>JBGPHY010000667.1:0-3616 GCA_041484625.1 Terriglobia bacterium
AAGCTGCAAGCATAGAATCTCGATATCCCGACTTGATGGATCCATGGGTCCCCTATCAATCCGCTGATGCTTACGTCATTGCACTGGCAAAGGTGAAAAATGGGACCGTAGTTTCGCAGGAGACTTCGGCTGCCGAAAAGAAAAATCCGAAGAGAACTCACTATATTCCCGATGTATGCCGTGACCTCGGCATACCTTGCATAAACCTGCTTGGGCTCATGCGCAGGGAGAAATGGACCTTCTAAGATAAAAGAGTCCGTGCAGGAACGGTCTTTCGAGAGGGCATTGTCAAGTTGTCCCTACCGAAAACTCCATCGGGCCATCAACAGAACCTTTTCCACCTTATCTGAAGTACTGTAAGTTTCCAGTAGGCTGTGCGTCCAAAACTCCAGACGCTAAGGAAATCACGTGCTTAAGCCCGGCATGGAGATGACGCTTGTGATATAAATGCCAGTCCATGATGGCGTTCTCTGTCGGTCTTCCTGCATATCTCAGATCTTTTTTTCGCTCTCGAGGCCGAGCCAATTGCGGGTGATCACAAAAGGCGAGACTGCAAGCTGTGGCGTCTCAGTCGTTTCGAGTTTTTTACCGTACGGGAATAAAGAAGTTGTTGGAAGTCCAATGAATTGAGTATTTCAGAATGAGATGCCAACAGGTTAACATAATCTCTCAAGTGCGAACATGAGGACTTGGAGGATGCCAAACAAGTGGAGGCTTTGGACCGGGCCTCGATTGGAAACGTGGCTTGTCCATCATATTCGCTGTAAAAATGACCTGCTTCTAAGGAGGATCAGTTTCATGCGAACTATCAGATTATCGCTGATCGTCTGTTGTTCTCTCGCACTCTTCGCCCAACAGCCCGCGCAGCACGGAATTCAGTTGAGTGATCTTGACCGCAAGGCTGATCCTTGCACTGACTTCACGCAGTACGCCAATGGCACCTGGCACGCGCAGAACCCGATTCCGGCCTACATGGACCGCTGGAGCCGGCGCTGGCAGGCCGGCGAAGTGGTTAAGGATCAGCTCAGGGGTATTCTGGATGAGGTTTCGCACCGCACCGACTGGCCCAAGGGCAGCGCGGAGCAACTGATCGGCGACTACTACGGCTCGTGCATGGAAGAGGGGAAGATCAATGAGGCCGGCTTGTCGCCTGCTGAGCCCATTCTGAAAGACATCGACACCATGAAAACCCCGGCTGACGTGCAGCGCATGATCCTGCGATTGCACGAACTCAGACTCTTCGTCCCTTTCGGGCTGGTTGCCCGGCCGGACAATCATAATCCCAGACAGACCATCGCTAACATTTTTGCCAGCGGGCTGGGGCTGCCCGACCGAGACTACTACCTGAAGACCGAACCCCGCTTTCAGGAGGCCCGCGAGAAATATCTGGTGCACGTGGACAACATGTTCAAGCTGGCCGACTACGACGAGGCCAAAGCCAAAGCTGCGGCCAACACTGTCTTCCAATTGGAGAAGAAGCTGGCGGAAAACTCGCTGGACAACGTGGCGTTGCGTGATCCGCAAAACACTGACCACAGGACGACCTACGCAGATTTGAAAAACCTCGCACCGGCGGTTGACTGGGACGGCTACTTCACCGCAGCCAGGATTTCACGCGCCGACTTGAACGTGGATCAACCCAAGTTCCTGCAAGAAGTGGACCACCAGTTCCGCGAAACGTCCATAGCGTGCTGGAAGACATATCTCAAATGGCAACTTTTGCACTACATCGCCGACACGCTTTCCGATCCTTTTATTAAAGAGAACTTCTCTTTTTATGGGCAATATCTGGCCGGAGCCAAAGAGATCAAACCGCGCTGGAAGCGGTGCGCTGAAGCCACGGACAAGCTTCTGGGCGAAGCATCCGGCAAGAAGTATGTGGAGAAATATTTCCCTCCTCAGGCCAAGGCCCGCGCCCAGGAGATGGTCGCAAATATTCTGGCCGCGATGCATGACACCATCGAAAGCCTGGAGTGGATGGGTTCGGAGACGAAGAAGAGAGCCTTGGAGAAGCTTTCCACTTTCAACCCCAAGATCGGCTACCCCGACAAGTGGAAGGACTACTCAAGCATCAAGCTGAGCCGCGGCTCTTATTGGAACAACCACCTCGCCTCCCTACACTGGAACGTGGTGGAAGACAACTGGGCCCGGATCGGCAAGCCGACCGATCGCGGTCGTTGGGGCATGACGCCGCCGACCTCCAATGCTTACTACAATCCGTTGTTGAATGAAATCGTTTTCCCAGCTGGCATTCTTCAGCCACCGACGTTCGATATGAACGCGGTCGATGCCGTCAACTACGGTTCCATCAATATGGTGATTGGCCACGAAATCAGCCACGGCTTTGACGATCAGGGTGCAAAGTTTGATGCGCAGGGCCGCCTTAACAACTGGTGGACTCCCGATGACGAGAAGCGCTTCCAGGAGCGTACCTCTTGCGTTGTCCGCCAATTTGACGGCTATTTCATCGAACCCAACATTCATCACAACGGCAAGCTGGTGCTGGGAGAGAGTATCGGCGATCTGGCGGGCGCGAAGATCGCATATCTGGCGTTCAAAAAGGCGCAACAGCAGCACCCGGCGCCAACCATCGACGGCTTCACTCCGGACCAGCAATTCTTCATCGCCTGGGGTCAGTTTCGCGGCGATGAGATACGCCCGGAAACGCAGCGCCTGATGGTGCAGGGCGATCCGCACCCCATCGCCAAGTATCGCGTGATCGGACCGCTTTCCAACATCACGGAATTCGGACAGGCCTTTAGCTGCAAGGCAGGTTCGTCCATGGTGCGCACACAGGACCGCTGTGAGGTCTGGTAGCGCTCATCGACCCAACCCGCTGAGAGAATATTTACTCCTCCCTATGGCTGCTGCCGGTGCTTCCGTCATCAACTGTTGGTAGCCCACCTGTAACTCGCCAGGCCACTTTCCACAAATTCCCGGTAAGCCTGCCGCTTGTTTCTCCGTCCCTCAGCCACCAGGCTGGTCAGCGGCCCGTAATCAATAAAGGCTTCCTCTGCCCCCAATCCCGTGTAGCCCCGATAACTGCTCCAGCGATAGCCTCGCAGCCGGGTCACCCGCTCCTCCAGAGGGAGCGATCGCCTGCCAATTGTTCAATTATTCGCTCTCGATCGCTGTCATCGACAAACAGGGGCCGCCGCTCTTGGCCTCGGGCGGTGACATGATAAAGGGCTCCCGGAAAAACGCTTCGTAACGGCCTCGCCATGGTCTGCTTCCTGGACCTCTTCCGGAAATCAAACGATCGTGTTTCTATCGCTGGATAATTTTATTACACTTCCCAAGCTCCGACCCCAACTTTCCCCTAATGATGTGTGGCCCCAACTTGCCACATAAGCAGCTTGACATTACCCCACCAGACTATATTCTTGCCGAGCGAATGCCAAAAGATGTACCATAAACTAGTCAACAAAAATATAAAACTCAGGCCCTAGGGCCACTCTTCTTGGTTAAAGGAGGTTAATCACATATGTGTCTGTCGTATCGACATTCGACGATTTTCTTCTTCACGGCGCTGCTCCTGTGTGCCAGCCTTTTGTGGAGTGTAGACCAACAAAAAGTGTCGTGGAGAATTTCCGGTGAGTTGGAAGAGGCGTGCTCC
>JBGPHY010000668.1:0-3609 GCA_041484625.1 Terriglobia bacterium
CACCTCCTTCGATTTGTTGCTCTAGTGACAGCATTTCTCCTCACGATCGTCTTGGTATTCGCCGACGACATCGTTCGGCTTTATTTTGGAGCAGAGTTCTTGGATGCCAGCCTAATGTTGCGAATTCTGGTTCCCGGTGTGTTTGGCTTTTCCCTCGCACGGGTGATGTGGCCGGTAATCCAGGCACGGGGCCATGTCGTGCCCCTTGTCGTCGTCCTCGGATCAGTAACTCTGGCAAACCTGGCGTTGAACTGGTTCCTTATTCCCAAATGGGGAGCTCTAGGTGCCTCTGTCGCAACCTCGATCTCGTACGTAAGTGTGGTGTTTGTCTATGCTTGGATGATTCAAGACTGGGGTGTGCAACCGTTCACGCGATCCTATGGGGCTCGGTTCCTCGTCTTATGTACGGTGACGGCTATGTGCCTCGTGCCCATTTCGGTTGCTGTTTCCTCGGAGCTTCTAGCGGTAATCATAGGTGGCGTACTAGCAGTAGGTATCTACTGGACTGGTGCGTTGTGGCTTGGTCTCTTAACTGTCAAAGAGATTCAGCAGGTCCTCGACCGCCTTCCTGATCCGGTACGAAATTTCGCTGGAAGACTGTTTACCGTATTACAGCCGACACTTCTCCGAATTGAGCTGGGAGTGCTTGAAAAATGATTATGATACGCGACCATCATTTCGTGTCCGTGATCATCCCAACGATTGGACGTACCACCCTTGACCTCTGCAAAGCTGCTCTCGCCAAGCAAAAAAGGCCGTCAGATGAGGTCATTGTTATCCTCGACCATGAAAGACGCGGGATTGCTTGGGGTCGCAACAAAGGGATTAAGCAAGCACAAGGCGACCTGATTGCGTTCACAGACGATGACTGCATACCGCCCGAGGATTGGCTGGAACGGCTTATCGAGGCAATCGATAAACACGATGCTGCCGGCGCTGGGGGTACCTTCCGAGAGACCGACCCCCTGTTGCAAGACATACGTGAGCGACGGCAATTTTCTGATGTGGAACAGGTTGACACATTCGGATTGGTCGGTAATGGCGGGAATATTATGTACCACCGGGAATGGCTAGACCTCTGTGCCGCACATGACGGGTATGTGTTCAACGAATCGTTCAAATCCTCGGAGGACTGGGAACTTGCTTGGCGATTGCGCATCCGTGGTGCCAAGCTGATCTATGTTCCAAATCCAGTGACTCATCTTCGACGGATAACTCCGTGGCAATTCCTCCGACATCAATTCAACCGAGGAATTGGAATTGCCTATCTTTATCTCATACAGCGTCCTGCAAGAACTGACATTCCTCCTGCTCAGAGTCTACTGTGGGGCCAAGACGGTGTGAAAACGCAGGCTAAGTGGTTTCGTGCGTTCTGGTACAAGGCAATCGGCCCTTTCGATATCACGAGCTTTAAGCACATCAAGCACTTTTGCCTGTTCTGGCTCGGAGAAAAGTTTCAGGGGGCCGGATTCCTCTGGGGCCTGGGATATCAGTATTATTCGAGGAAGATAAGACACTGCGAGAGCCTGATCCACCCACAGGTTCAACTCAAATAACCGTTCCAGTCGTTTCCCTTGATGGGTACGGATCGCTAATTGAGATCGGATGCAGGGAAACGGTGATGACAGAACAGGGACTGAGGAACTATTCGCGCACCGGAGTTACCGCCCTAGTCGTACTTGCCCTATTTCTGATTGGGACGATCGGTATTGAGAGCGTGCCCCCTCTCTGGTGGGATGAAGGCTGGACGCTCTGTGTCGCGCGAACGTGGGTGGAGGTGGGGCACTACGGCTGCCGGCTTGCCGGCGAGCTGGCTCCGCCAACACTGTCCGGTCACCTACCAGTCGTGATGCCCGTCGCGCTGAGCTTTCACGTATTTGGCATCGGAGTCTGGCAGGCCAGAATCGTGGGGGTTGTGTTCACAGTCGGTACCCTCGGTTTGCTCTACTGGTTGACCAGCAGGCTTTATAACCGGACGGTGGCTGTTGCGGCTATGGTTCTTCTTTTACTCCTACCGGCACAACGAGAGGTGTATCCCCTTATCGTGGGCCGGCAGGTCTTAGGTGAAATGCCGATGGTCTTTTTTCTGCTCGCAGGCTATAGCTGTTTTCTCCTGACGCAACGACACACGTTTGCGTTTTTGCCACTAGCGATCTGTTTCTGGGGTATAGCCCTTCAGACCAAAGATCAGGCATGGCCGTTCTGGGGAATGTCACTGATTGTGCCCTTGATTGTCGTCTGCATGAGACGCCGGTGGCGACTTGCCGGGTTGCTTGCCGGTGGATTCCTCGGTTCCTGTGCCATGTTCCAATTGCTAGGTTGGGGCAAACAGCTGTTGCTGAAGGGGCATACCCTACATGCACCGCCGGTCAATGGACTGGCCGAGGTGTCTGCATTGGTATTGGTTCCTTCTGTCCGTCTGCAAGTCTTGCTGTTTACGCTGACCTTTGGTCTACCAACCGCGTTCGGGCTTGCCTGGTCAACGTACCAATGGTGTCGAGACGAGAAGCTGAACAAGTCTGATAGCTTCCCTGATACTGTGCGGCTCATGTTGCTCGTACTGACTGGAAGTTGGTTAGTATGGTTCTCACTCCTTTCTGTGGGGTGGGTGCGGTATGCCTTCCCAGCCCTGTTTCTCGGCGCTCCGTTCACAGCCGTCTTGCTTTATGACCTGACCGGCGGGTTTCGACTTGCTTCTGCCATAAAGACAGCGGTCTTAGCCATAGCCAAGCGACAATTCGACACGCAAGGACTGAAGGGTGTGGCCGCTCTTCTCCTGCTCTGCATAATGTTTGTGCTCACAGCCCGTGCTGTGTATTTCTTTCGTATAAGCAAGGGAGATAGTTCTGCCCAGCAAGTAGCTCAATTTCTTAACACCTCGACTCCGCCCGATGCGCTCATCGAAACCTATGAGAGTGAACTGTTTTTCCTGCTTGAGCGTCCCTATCATTATCCACCAGCGCAACTGAACGTGGATGTGATCAAGCTCACGTCACATTACCAACCTATCTCTGTTAACTACAATCCGCTCTCAGCAAATCCAGACTATCTGGTCATTGGAAGATGGGGACGCTGGGTGGGCTTGTACCGATCTCTGCTCAAGAGAGGAATCTTTCGCCCCATCAGGACAGTCGGGTCCTACCAAGTCTATGAACGAGTGCACTAATGGATGCTCAGCTCTCTCTCTCGCCACAACTGTGTGGGGCTATCCGAAGATTGTTGTCGAACCATTAATGTCTGCGCTCATGAGTTTGGAATGAATAAGCCGATTCTTTCGGTCATCATGCCCGTGTATAACGAGCTCCCTACTCTGCCTGAGATCCTCAAACGCGTGTTGCTCGTTCCGGTTGCAAAAGAAGTTTTGGTTGTCGATGACGGCTCCACCGACGGAACCTGGGACTTTCTCAAGCATATTTCAGACGAGCGTATCAAAGTTTTTCGCCATGCAACCAATCGAGGCAAGGGATCAGCCATCCGGACCGCTTTGCCATACGTGGAAGGGCAGCTCGTCATCATCCAAGATGGTGACCTGGAGTATGATCCAATGGACTACCTCGCACTCATGCGCGCGGTCGATGACAGCCAGGGCGTCGTCTATGGCTCAAGAAA
>JBGPHY010000669.1:0-3604 GCA_041484625.1 Terriglobia bacterium
CCAAGGAAGGGTTGGCCCACTTGGTGCTGGCCATTATAGGTCGAGGGGACACGGCGATTGTGCCCAATCCTACTTACCCCATCCACCTGTACTCGGTTCTGATTGCGGGAGGGGATGTCCAAAGCATTCCCATGCTGCCCGGGCGTGATTTTTTCGAGGACCTGCACCAGCGCATCAAGCTTTCCTGGCCAATTCCGCGGTTGCTCATCCTCTCTTTTCCACACAACCCCACCACCCAGGTGGTGGAGCTGGCTTTTTTTAAGCGGATCATCGAGCTGGCAGAAGAACACGATTTGATGGTGATCCACGATCTAGCCTATGCGGACCTGGTTTTTGACGGATATAGGGCACCCAGTATCCTGGAGATTCCTGCTGCGCGGCAACGGGCTGTGGAATTCTTCAGCCTGACAAAAAGTTACAACATGGCCGGATGGCGGATGGGCTTTTGTGTTGGCAATCCTGAGATGGTTCATGCCTTGACCCGGATCAAGAGTTACCTGGACTACGGCACTTTCCAACCCATCCAGATTGCCGCTATCGCTGCCTTGCGGGGTCCCCAGGAATGTGTCAAAGAGATCGTCGCCACTTATCAAAACCGCCGCAATGTCCTTTGCAACGGGCTGAACCGTGCAGGCTGGAAGATCGAAAAACCCAAAGCTACTATGTTCGTGTGGGCCCAGATCCCGGAGAAATTCCGGGCCATGGGTTCACTGGAGTTCTCCAAGTTGCTCATCAAGGAAGCTAGAGTGGCCGTCAGCCCCGGTATCGGCTTCGGGGAGTACGGCAATGACTTTATCCGGTTCGCGCTGGTGGAGAATGAACAACGCATCCAACAGGCGGTGCGAGGGATACGGAAGATGCTGCGATAGGAGGGGACATTGATCTGCACCCGTCAACACGGATCATGAGCAAACAGGACAACGGCCATTGTGGCGTCAAGAAATTCCTTACCGTATTGTGTTTCCTCTGGAGCGGGCTCTCCAGTTCGGGTTCTCTAGGTCTCCAAGATGGATGGGCGCAGGAACCCATAACCCTCCACCCTGTGACTTTCAAGAGTTCTGACGGCTTGAGGGTTTTTGGGAACTTGTACCAGCCGAAGGGAGATGGTCCCTTCCCCGCCATCATCCGAGTGCATGGCGGAATCAGCGGGCAGTCCCAGGTTCGGAGCCAAGACTTCTTTGTTGCACATGGGTATGTAGTTCTGGATGTGGACTATCGAGGCAGCGATGGCCATGGCAAGGAGTACAAGAATAAGCTGACAATGGGGGAGAAAGAAGTGGATGATGTCATTGCGGGCGGCAAGTTCCTGCAATCCCTCGCTTCCGTTAAAAAAGACAAGCTGGCCATCATGGGAGACAGCCGCGGGGCCTACATTACTTACTGTGCCATTGCCCGCTCCAATCTCTTTAAGGCCGCAGCCGCCATCAGCGGTTTCACTGACCTGGTAAAACAGTATGATTACGAGAGTGACATCGCCCCGAACTTCGGAGGCATCCAGAGGCTGATGAGTGACAGCCCTCTCTCCGCCCCGAAGAAGTACCGGAACCTTTCCCCCGTTCACTTTGCGGGCAAAATCAACACGCCGGTGCTGATCGTCCATGGCGACAACGATCGCCTGGTGTTGCCCGAGCACGCCTGGAAAATGGACGAAGAGTTGGGCAAGAACCAGAAAGATCACGACATCGTCATTCTTTATGCGCCGCCGGAAGACACCGGCCACACGCTCAAGGGGAAACCTCTGGAGGTCGCCCACGCGTCCATATTGAACTGGTTTGAGAAGTACCTGTTTCCGGAGAAAAAGAAATGACCAACTGGAAGGGTGACCCCATTCCGGAGAAACAAATCCTACTGGATTTATTGGAGGAGGCTTACTCCCGAAAAGCTTGGCATGGACCGAACCTCAAAGGTTCTATCCGGGGGGTGAGTGCACATCTTGCCCAAAAGCGACCAGCCGCCGGAAGGCACAATATCTGGGAGATAGTGGTCCACGCAGCCTACTGGAAATATGCAGTTCGCCGCCGGCTCCTGAAAGAAAAACGCGGATCGTTCCCTATGAAGGGGAGCAACTGGTTTCGATGCCCGGACGTGCTCACCGAAGACCTCTGGAAGAACGCCGCAGGCCTCCTGATCGAGCAACACACTCTCCTGCGCGAGGCCATTCGGAAGATGTCCCGAAACGCGCTCTACTCCACTCCTATTGGCAGTAAGATCGGCAACTTGACCCTGATCTATGGCATTGCCTCCCACGACCTTTACCATGCCGGCCAGATCCAGCTCATCAAGCGACTCATCCGTTAACCAGGAGTGACGAGAGATGCAGAGATTGCTTGCCTTGGGGACGCCCCTGTTCCTGGCAGCTTTGATTTTGATCTGTGAAACGGAACCGCCGAAAGGAGGAGAATCCTATCCCATCTTTTCTGAAGATGGGGCCTGGTGCTGGTTCCAGGACCCGCGTGCCGTTTATGTCGAGGGTAAGAACAAGCGTACTTATGCCGGATGGATGACGCATGACGGCCAGCTACAGATCGGCGCATTTGATCATCAGACAGGAACCATTCAGAACTTCACCTTGAAAAAGGAGTGGGACATCGACGACCACAACACGATTTCGATCCTGGTACTCTCCGATAAACGATTGATGGTCTTCTACGCCAGGCACAACCAGACAGGGCTCTTCTGTAGGACGTCCTCCCAACCAGAGAACATCCAGGAATGGGGGGACGAAATAACCGTTTCGGGTACTCCGGCCATCACTTACAGCCACCCCGCCTTTTTGAGAGCAGAAAGCCGATTCTATGTCTTTTGGCGCGGGCCAAGCTGGAAGCCAACCTTCGCGTCATCGGCAGACGCCGAACATTGGACCCAGCCGAAGATTTTGATCGAGGAACAGGGTCATGAGGCCCCCACTGTCAGACCCTACACTAAGATCGTTTCGGATGGGATATCGACCATCCATTTTGCATTCACCGATGGCCATCCAGACAGTGAGCCCCAGAATTCCATATACTATCTGCGTTACCAGAAGGGAGCGTTCTACAGAGCGGACGGGAATGAAGTGGGCGATATGGGGAGCCTTCCTGTTTCACCCAGCAGAAGTGACATAGTCTACAGTGGCAAAGCTACTGGCGTGCGGGCCTGGGTATGGGATATTGCTTTGGACACAAAAGGTTACCCCGTTATCGCTTACACTCAGTTCCCAAGAAAAACGGACCATCGCTACCACTATGCACGATGGAACGGGAAAACGTGGTTCGACACTGAAATCGTATCCGCAGGGAAATGGTTCCCGGAGACTCGGGTCGGACAGGAAGAGAAGGAACCTTATTACTCAGGCGGAATGGCTCTGAATCACAAGAATCCTTCTCTCGTCTTCTTATCCAGACCGATCAACGGGGTATTTGAGATTGAAAGGTGGGAGACCCCCGATGAGGGGAAGAGTTGGACCTCGAAATCAATAACTCGGAACTCCAAACATCTCAATGTCCGTCCGGTCGTGCCGATGGGATATACTGGCGAAAAGGACCATCTGCTTTGGATGCATGGAGAGTATATCCATTACACGGATTACAGGACCGATATCAGGATGGCGATAGCAGGCAATGCA
>JBGPHY010000670.1:0-3597 GCA_041484625.1 Terriglobia bacterium
AGGAAATCCAAAAAGGACAAGAGCATAAACCTCAGCTGACGACGTCGATGCATCACCAGGTTCTGGACACGTTGCCGGAAGAGGAGTTCTTTTCCAGGGACATTGACATCCTGAGGCTCTTTCACTCCGGGCTGGAGGTGGGCAGAGGTCTGACAGCTAGCCAATTCCTCAGCGGTCCCTGCAAATCGGGCAAAACAGAAATCCTCAAGCGCGTCTACAACCGACTATTCCTGGAGCAATCCGGAGTCATACCGTTTTTTCATTCCGTTCCCAAGTCCTTGCCGTCGGCAGAGGCATTCTGCCGGGAATACTTCTTCGACAGCGTACTTCAACTCTTAGCTTTTCTGAAGAGGGAGCCCCTGTTAGTGGCCGCCGCAGAGCTGAGTCCGAACAGCGTCTTCCAGATGGCGTATGAAAGCAGGCATCCTTGGCTGGTGGAACTGGTGGACCATTTTCATACCAGCCTACGGAAAAGAGACCTGCAGATGTTGGCGAAGCTGGCGCTTCATTTTTCCGTCACAGCCTCGGCCCGATCGGGGTATTGCGCCTTTGTGATCGTGGACGACTTCCATCATGTAGCCTCTCTCCAATCGAAGGAGGAACTGGCTCTCTTGACAGGTGACTTCCTGACTGCCCTGCAGTCCCGGCAGGCTCCCCACCTTCTCTCAATCCCCTCCACGCAGGTTTTCGAGGAGTTCTTCAGGACCTTTGAGATCCCGGGTAATGCCGAGGTCTATCCCTTGGGGCCGCTGGATGTCCGCGGGGCCCGCCAACTTCTGGAGGGCCTGTGTGACCGGTTCGGGGTGGATCTCCAGAGGGACTTGAGTCTTCCTATCGTCGAACAGCTGGAGCAGCAACCCTTTTACATTCGGGCCATTGTACAGGGGGCCCGGCGAAACCAAGCTCATCTGCGGTCTCTCCGCGAATTTGCCGAGATTTATGCTGCAGAATTAACCCAGGGTTCGCTTCACCTCTATTTCAGCGGACTTTTCAACTCTGCCAGACTGAATTCAACGGAACGGATCAAGGCTCTGGAACTGCTGAACGCCTGTTCCCGCCTCCACCTGGACTCTCTAGCTCTCGAGCAGTTCCGGTTTGAGCCAGTCGGCGAGGGTTCGGACCCCGTTCGGCTTCTAGATGAGTTGGGGAAGGCCCGTCTTATCGAAACCGCTCTGGGAGCTGCTAGACCCATCGAAGACAGGGTTCTGGGAGACTGGATCGAATGGAATGTCCAGCACACCCTGCGCCGACTACCAAGAGACCAAGCCACGTACAGAATGACTACCCACATGCTCAAGCAGCTTCATAAGAGTCTCCACTTCCGCCGGGAATCCGAACGACTGGATAGTCTCGAGCGGGTGCTCGGCCACATGAACTGCCAGTCAGTCCCGTCGGGCCTCCTGGATTTTGACCAGCTCGCAGCCCTCGAAAAAATCCGGGAACCGCAGGAGCTGAGTTCTTTTCTGGCCAGTCAGGAACAGATCCTGTTGCCCGAAATCCTATCGGTGAACAGCCTGAAAGTGAAGCCTTCTAACACCGCAGACTATCCCTGGACTCTGCAAACTGCCTGCGGATTTGACGACGGACAGTATGCGGATGGAATGGATACCGCCTGGGTGGCCGCCTATTACCTTGGCTCCGATCGGGTGGGTTTAAACGAGATCCAGGACTTCTTCCACCAATCCCAGCGGCTGATTAAGGAAACTCACCTGGAACGTCCGCGCCTCTGGCTGGTGGGGGAGCCCCGCTTCAACCAAGCCGCCATGAGTTTTGCTCACGACCACGGGATCATGACCTCCAGCCCATTCCAGTTCGCGTTGATCGAGAGCCAGATTCTGCCTGCTCCTCTCAAGAGCGAAAAAGGCAGTCTGCCCGCTGACCTGGCTACTTACGAATTGACCGTTCCTTGCAGTCCCAGCGCCGAACTGGTGGCTGCTAGGGCCGTGGAGCAGGTCTCTGAGATCATTGACTTCGGGCAAGAGGCCAGAGGCCAGATTTGCACGGCCGTCATGGAGGCCTGCATCAATGCGAAAGAGTCGGCCGGATTGCCCGAGGCCAGGATCCATCTGCAATTCCAGGTGGGAGTGGATTGTCTTGTCGCCCAGGTCTGGGTCGAACTGCCCGGAAGCAAAGGACAGGCTATAGGCAAGGCCTCGGCAAAGACGTGGAATCTCAAACTCCTTCAGTCTCTGATGGACGATGTCAGGGTCGTCCATACCCAGCTGGGCTGGGAATTGGTCATGAGCAAACACTTGCGGAAAACCACGCCCCTGGCTGGCTCGGGATGAGACTTCCGAATCCGCTCCTGCGCTCCGCAGAAAACTTGGTTTAGTTAACTCATTGGATTTCAAGCGTTTTACTGGGGGTCTTGTCCCACACTACTCGATAGGGCAGACTCAGGATTCCAAAGGATCTCCGGCAGCTCCTCTGGGCCCTAGCGCAAGATAATTCTTCCTGGGGTCAAGAACAAATAGCCGTTGACTCCTGTTATCAAGAACGATCTATTGGCGGCTCACAACCTCGAGCGTCTGGAAGAAATCAAGCGCCTGTCGTCGGCAGAGGGAACAATGAGCCAGGTGTTCATCGAAAATATGCACTATCTCCCGGCCGAGTCTCCCGGCGCGGATTTCGTAGCAAATCAGGTCGAATAGGAGTTGTCTGCACAACGAATGCTCGAAGAGATCCATGACTGTTCTCTGTCCCTCTGATATGTAAAGGCGTGGACTCTCAATAAAACGCCCACTCCGGATCGGGTGGGTTTTTCCTGAAAACCGGTATTCGGATGTCGGCTTGCCGGTCAGTAATATACAGCTGGTTAAGGACTCTCCGGCTCTCTGCCTCGAAATGATTCATCGGCATTCGAGGCGAGAGCATTTCCTGCTCGGCCAGCCATCCTTCTGTAAGAGAGGGATTAGCTTGGGGAATCAGCGAGACGCCCTGAATCGGGACAGCCGGGGAACTGGCCATTGTTGCATTCCTATCGCAGCAGGGCGGTGGCTGTATTGAGCTTGCCAGTGAAACTGATGGGAAAAACCAGGCGACCAGTGCAACTGAGACAAAAAGCAGCACGGATTTTTTCATCTAAGACTCCTTTAGAGTTTGACCCGGCAGTTGAAGTCGGAGATGAGTGGAGATAGAATGGGTCATGGGATAGCTCCGAGCCTCTGGCTAGGCGGGGTTATTTTGTTGGGTGGACACTAGGGTTGCGGCTACGATCCGGGTGCCTATTGCGTAACCGATCTTTTAACGTGTCCAACTACAAGAACGCAAAAGCTGAGCATCCGCCTACCTGAAATTGGCAAGAGGAGTTTCGAGTTTTTCGAAGTTACAGAGTGTGGGACCGCGGGCATTCTGTCCTCTGACTATTCGGTCTGCCCGACCGACTCTAATTTCATTTTATGCTCTCTGATCCTTCCGCGAATTCGCCAAGTGCCGAGCATCCCGAGGGCATCGATCCCATAAAGTTATTCTTGTTGTGTGCTCAAAATACAGCAAATAGTGAGCTGTGGACGGAGTTCTTACGGCGTTATGCCCCCAAAATCAAAGTGTTTATTCGACGGTGTCTTAGCCAATCATGGAGTGATGCGGATTCCCGCA
>JBGPHY010000671.1:0-3592 GCA_041484625.1 Terriglobia bacterium
ATCCATGATAAAGTCCTCAAACTCATAGACTGGGGAGAGAAGCTTGTGCAGATGATCTCTTGGGGTGCCCATCTTGCCTCCTATCAAACAGGGCGCGACGGAGGAAAAGGCAGCAAACAGCTATGGATCTCTAAGCCGTGAGACTCGTCGGCCCATGACATTTGCAGTGACAAAACAAACAGCAGGCTAACTTCTCCTCCTCTTTGTCACCTTGGCGGTCTGCTGAAAAACTAAACAATGAACAAGAACGAGAAAAAGGGCATGAGCTCGTATATGAATGCCCCACAGCTTACCACAGTTCCAGCCACAATTCGATGATATTTAGTCGAAATGTCGCCATTCTTTCAGCCATCTTTCATGACTTCGACGCATGCGAGTGCTAGTGTCCGGCCTATGCGATGCGTCGCCGATTGTGGTTTTTTTCAACACTAGGAAACCTAAGGAGTAGAGATGAAACACTGGCGCATTGAAATTATCGCTTTCCGCTACCGGACCGTCCGGGGTGGCCGACAGCCGCCCCCACCAGTCAGTCTCTTAAGGAAAGAAAGGAGAGTTTCTTCGAGGCTGCAAGGGCTCTATGAGAGCTTTACCTGCTGTTTCAGATTATTTCTCAGACGTTTTGTCGGCAGGAGATACGACAGATCCTAAGGCAAAGCGGCTTGGCAGGAGATTTCTCCTGGCATGACTGTTTTAGATCGCAGTTCTGGTTATCTCAATTCAGACAATTGAAGGTAGATCTATTATGAAAGTCAGTAAAATCGCATCACCAATGATTGTCCTAATGCTTTGCCTGGGAACCGTCGCGGGGCGTGACCGCCGAATGAACTTCGCCACCATCGATTACCTCGGCGCCACTTTAACCATCGCCTTCGGGATCAACCCAGGTGGAGATATCGTGGGCTATTTCACCGACACTCTGGGAAGCACACACGGGTTTGTACTGCGTCAGGGCATGTTTAGCGGCTTCAATTACCCGGGAGCTGCAACGACCTATGGTTACGGTATCAACCCGGGCGGGGAAATCGTTGGCTCCTACCGGATGCCCGGCGAGACCCCGCTGAGTTTTCACGGATACGTTCTGAAACGTGACGGGACCTTTGTCCCGATTGACAACTACCCAGGGCACATCAACATGATTGCCCAGCGGATTCTACCCAACGGCGCCCTTTTGGGATGCTACCACGACTATGACACGATGGCGTCAATGTACGGATTCGTCCTGAGTGACGGTCAATACAGCGATGTTGGCGTGGGAGCGAGCATGAACAATGGTGCCACGCCCGACCTGGGACTGATTACGGGCCTGTTTTACGACATGGCACTGAATCGGTGGCGCGCATATATGGTTCAAAACGGCAGCTTCACGCCGTTTGACTTCCCTGGCGCTACGACTTCGTTAACCGAAGGCTGGGACATGAACCCGTCCGGTGCCATCGTCGGGCAGTACGTGGATAGTACGGGGCGCCACGGCTTTCTCTTGGAGGATGGACAATTCACATCCATAAGCTTCCCTGGGGCGGCGGCTACCCGAGCGCACGGCATCAACCCCGGCGGAGATATCGTAGGGAGATATGTGGATTCAAGCAGGAAGACCCACGGTTTTCTTGCCAGCCGCACGCAGCGGCACAATCAACAGGATTAGCCGGCATGCGCAGGGTATCGATGGCGGCGGACAGAAAGTTACCGGAGAGAAGACTCATCAGATTCGAAAGCAGGAGCAGGTTAACACAGTATCACAGTGAAATGATATCCAACCAATGGAGGTTTCTATGAAAACGGAAAGACAAAAGTCATGGCGAATCGGAGTGATTGCGTTTGTGTCTATTCTGGCTGTTCTTCTGGCTGCAAGTTCTTTGCGTGCCCAAGAGCCGAAGGCGATTGACCTCGGGACATACCCGGGCGGAACCTGGGCCGAGGGGTGGGACATCAACGATTTTGGGGTTGTCGTTGGATTGGGCGACATCCCTGGTGGGAACACCCGGCCAATTGGCGTTGCTTTGCGGGGATCGCGCGCCTTGCAGTGGTTCGACCTCGGCACCCTGGGCGGCGAGAGGACCGACAGTTGGGTGATGTGCATGGAGATTGCCAACACCGGGCTGATTGTAGGCCACGCTCCGACTCAAAAGGGCGATGTACATGCCTTTGCCTGGACGCCAAAGTCCAAAATGGTCGATATCGGAACGCTCGAGGGTCACATCAACAGCGCGGCGTTTGGTGTCAACAAGCTTGGAAGCCTCATCGTCGGCTGGAGCGGTGTGGAATTGTGGGGTTCCGATGCGCTTCCGGTCGCGTGGACATCGGTCGTGGCGTGGACACCGAATGGGCCAACGGTAAGCTGGAAGATTCACAAGCTAGATACAGAGGGCTTCGATAGCGCGACAGCATGGACGGTCAACGATTTTGGCCAGATCGTCGGGGAGGCATGGGATAATTCGGCCCAAGTCAATGTGGGTGTCCTCTGGAACCCAGTGGCGGGCGGAAAAGGGTGGAAGGTTATGAGGCTCGAAGCTTCTCCAGATTACCCGAATGGAGTGGCCCGCGACATCAATGAACTGGGCGAAATCGTCGGCCTTGCGATCAATTCCGACTGGAGTACTGCGCTTCCAGCCCTATGGAAACCTGCCACACTTTTGAGGAGGTCCTGGAATTTGACTGTGCTTCCAACCTTGTCGGGTTTGTCCCAGGGATGGAATCCTGCGCTTGGCATCAACGACGCCGGCAACATTGTGGGGGTGAGCAACGACGCCGATGGGAATTGGTTAGCCGCTCGCTGGAGCACAAAAGACCCACAGTTCATTCAGGTGCTCGGCTTTCCAGGGGACTGGAGTGTCGCAGTCAAGGTGAACAACAACGGTATCGCCGTGGGAGGGTTCGGTGTCGGAGACGGCCCAGAACACGCAGCCGCTGTGAGGTTCCGCTGAAAAGCCAAGCTACGGGACCTCAAAACATCCGGCAATTTTTTCACCCCCTCGCCCCCGGAAGCTGTGGAAAAATTGAAAGCTGGTTTCTCCCGGCAAAAAGCGTGCGCGGGAGCGCCCGCTCCACCCGCGTTTTCAAACGTGGCTCAGAATCCGAGCAGGATCGCGGGCTGCCCCAATTCGATTTTTTCACAGCTTCCCGTTTCGGGGGAGACGGTGCCCAGAGGGCGGGTGAGGGGGACGATTGAATTTCTTCACACCTTCAGGCGCACAGCGATTCTTCAAGTGAACTGTGCTTTGGGCAAGTTACAGGAGAACCAGCAAGCAGACTGTAGGATGCGTTAGTGGAGCAAGGCGGAACGTAACGCATCGGCAGATTTGCAGTCATTGATACGTTTCGCACAAAGTGCTAACGCATCCCCCGCTTCTGATAAGAGAGCCAGTCACGATGAGGGAGTTCAGCGCTGTGCTTCGAGTCGGTGGGGGTTAATTCTTGTTTTCTTGCGCTGGTAATTGCGCGCAAGTTCAATGAAGATGCCAACGTCGCGGTCGAGATCTACGGCTGTCCCGTCAAAATAGAAGTTCCGGATCGGGATGCCTTCGTGCTCGCGACTGACTCGGGGGTAAACGGCTTCACAAACGATTCCATTCATACAAGTAAAGGGGCTGATGTC
>JBGPHY010000672.1:0-3588 GCA_041484625.1 Terriglobia bacterium
CCTGCCAGCCGAATTGTAGCAATCCAAGCACCGACAGAAAGAAGGGTTTAAAGGTTTTCATTCCCTAAGATAACCAGAGGTGGGCTGGTTTCACAACTTCTCTAAAACGTTAGAAATCACAGGCTAAGAGGTTTTTCGGGTGATGAGCCCCAGATACACTACTCTGTGAACTGTCGCACTCTGTGGCGTCAGGTACCGGCCGAATTATTCATGAGCCGGGTCGCTGCTGTGGTGGTGCTTGAGTTGGATCAGGATCTCTATTGCGGAAAGCATAATCTGCACAGCGCAAGAGTTCAAACACATTTCCATCTTTCAACCTGTTTTTCGGCGCTTGGCTGTCTGGGCCTCTACACGTCTGGCCACAGCTTCGATGAACCCTGGGGTTTCCAAGAGCTTTTTGTACTCGGCAGTCGGTTCAACTCTATAGGTCTTTTCCCGCTCCATCACTTCCCGGAGCGTTTCGTTGATTTGAGTTTGATAAGGGGCAGCATGTGGCTTGCTCGCTCGCGCCTTGAAATAGTTGAGAATATCGGCGTCCAGGAACATGGTGATGCGTACCTTGCAGTTCCTAGGCTGTGTCTCTTCTGGCTTTGCGATCCAATGTGCTCGACGAAACACATGCCGACCCGGCCTCAATGCAAGCTCCGGTCCCACACCCTGGGCCAGTTCCTTTTGGTAGTCCTCTTGACTCACCATCAGAATCTCATCCTTATTCTTTCGTCCTTTTGCTTTTCTCATAGAACCGTTGTTGGGTTACCCCTGCCTTTCTAGCATGGATGATTCGAATGATTTCTCTTTCTCGTTCAGAGTAGACAACCAGCAAGAGCCGCCGGCTGGAAAGCCCCAGGCGAATCCAACGGGGTTCGCCGGCTGAATGCTCCGCGTCGAATTCCTCCAAGCCGTTGGCATCAGCGAATACTTCGACGGCCTCTTGAAAACTGACACCATGTTTGCGGAGGTTCAACGCCTCCTTTTCCAGGTCCCATTCGAATCTCATAGTTATTATACAGATAAATACATATTAATGTGTACTTCTTTCGAACCGTTCGGGCTCGACGCTTCGATCACCGTTCATTGTTGCCCAGAAGCGATGTCATTGAACAGGTCATTATCGAAAATCACGCCTTCGCGAATGCAGGCGGCCTTCACATCGAACACGAAATCCGCTACTCCATAATTTGCCAGACCTACATGGTTCTCTCGAACCCTCTTGATGATGGTCGCAAATGCCTTTCTCCTGCCGGTCATGGTTCTCTGGTCCGAGGTAGCCAGAATCTCTTTGACGAAATAGGCGAAGCTGTTAATTCGTGAACCTGCCCGTTCGGAAACCGCCAGCATGACCGATTTCACTTTGTCGAAAGGAACTTGACCGACGCCGTTCTCGATGTAGGCTGCGGTGTCCGTTTCCAGCCAGGGGTTCTTGGTGACCTGCGTGTATAAGTTGATCGTCTGCGCGAGGTAACGAAGACTGTCATTATCAGCGTTCTCTCTTTCTCTCACACCACCTGTGGTTCCTCTGACAGGGGGAGTCTCTGGGACACCCGCTAGCTGTGGGGCAGGGTTTATTTGATGATGAGTTTTATTTATAGAATCATCAGTTATTTCTTTTATGGGTGTCTCTGAGACAGGGGGTGTTTGTGAGACACCGGGTGGCTGGCTGACAGGGGCTGTCTGTGGGACGGGGGGTCGGAAGACCCAAAAGTGATTTCCACGGCTTTCCGACATGCTTCCTCCGAGTTTGGGATGAAGTCTGCGAATCAGCCTTTTGTTCTCGAGCTCTCTAATTGCTCGGATGGCGCTGGAAGGGCTGATCTTGCAAACCGTGGCCAGGCGATCCAAGCCGATCAAACAGGTCTCGCTTCGAAAGCCGTGGGAGAGACGGTAAAGACGAAGGTAAACCAACTGTTCAAAGGGTTCCAACTGTGGGAGCAGGCTGTCGAGGATAGCATTTGGTATTCCGGTGACTCCTCGAACCGGTGTCACAGTGACAGCGGGTGTCTGTGTGACAAGGGGTGATTGGAGTCCAACAGACATCCGCTCAGGAACCTGGTTGACACCCGTTGTCTGTTGGACAGGGGCTGCCTGGATGACAGGGGTTGTCCCGGAGACGTTGGCTTGGAAAGCACTTGGCCCTCTGTTATCGCTTGCGTGTTGCCCTTCCGGCAATACCGGTTTCAAGACTGGCAAAGGCTCCACCTCATCCAGAATCCTGGCTGTTGCAGTCTGTCGCCTGGGCGGATTGATGGCCTCGCGAATCCTAGCCGAGAGCGCTTCTGACTGGCTCTTGTTCATGGGCAATGTCCTCAAGGAGCTCCTGGGTTAACTTGGTGAAATCAAAAGCCCCTGATGTCGCGGGCGAGTATTCTACGGCGGCCTTTTGAAGCATAGCAGCCTCGGCGATGCCGACGCTTTTGTGGATGGCCGTCTGCAGAACCAGGTCAGGACCAAAGAAATCCTCGACTTGGCGACGGATCTGTTTGTCGAGGTTCTGTCGGCGGTTATACAACGTCGTCAAGGCCCGGATCTCCATGTTGGGCTGATGAGCCTCACGGATGGCAGCGATCACTTGAAGTAGCTGATTGAGGCCCAGTAAGGCGAAGTATGAGCTGTCAATCGGGATCACAGTAACGTCGGCCACAGCCAGACCATTGAGCGTGGCGGCCCGCATGGCGGGTGGTGTGTCGATCACAACGACGTCAAAGTCCCGGAGGACAGGCTTGAGTTTCTTTTTAAGAAGCAACTCACGATTGACCTTCTTGGCTTCGAGCAGATCGTCGGCAGCTATGTCGATCGTGTTGGGAAGCAATTTGAGCCGCGGTCGAGGCTCGATGAGGAAAGAGCTGATGTCCGCCTGCTCGTCAATGAGCAGGCGATGAGCGGTGAGTTTCAATTCATTGAGGTCAACGCCGAGGGCAGCAGACAAGTTACCCTGCTGGTCAAGATCGATCGCGAGAGTCCTGTGTCCGGCCCTTGCAAAAGAGACGGCTAAGTTGAGGGCGACCGTGGATTTCCCACAGCCGCCCTTGGCATTGGCCAATGTATAGACTTGTGTCATCAACTGTTCTCCCTTGTTTGGTTGGAAGACAAGAAATCGGTCACCCAAGGCCGTGTCAGGCCGTCAGTACCACAGCTGAAAATGACCTTTGGAATGAGAGCAGAAGGCGAGGGAGCTACTGCTCCGTTAATAGGATGGATGAAGAAGAACGTTGAAGGATAAGGAGATTCAGTTAGCCAGAAACCAACCGTATAGACGCTAAAGGTTCTATTTTCAATTAACCGTCAATTTCCCAAGCTGGACGTCGCGGGTTCGATCCCCGTCTCCCGCTCCATCTTTTCAACAACTTACAGCAACTCCAGTTTTCGCGTTACTCCAAGTTACTCCATTAAGCCGTGCCCAGCGCCGATTCCAGTAACTCGACGGCTTCCTTCCTCCTCTCCATGCCCACTTGAGTATAGATATTCTGGTTGACGTCCAGCGTGTGGCCGAGTTGGTCAGCCACCACCTTCGGATCAACCTTCAGATCGTTCATCAGCAACGAGTAGGTTCGCCGCATCACCTGGAAATTCACCCAACCCAGACCCGCTTCC
>JBGPHY010000673.1:0-3585 GCA_041484625.1 Terriglobia bacterium
GAACAACCCGTTCTTGCACTTCCCTCGAGGAAAAACCGAATAACCCCGCGTAGTATCCCAGGAACTCTTCTGCTGTCAAATACTCATAGAAGTATGGATTCTCGGGGAGGTAGCCGATCCGCTGCCGGGTCGACACATCCGTCACCGGCTTACCGAGGATTTCGGCGTGACCCGCACTCGGATAGATCAAGGCCATGAGTATCTTCAGCGTGGTGGATTTCCCCGCCCCGTTTGGACCCAAATAGCCGTAGATCTCGTTTCGTTGAACCTCAAGGTTCACACCGCTTAAAGCTGCCAGGGTCCTGGTTTTCCAGAATCCAATCCTAAAGATCTTACTCAGGTTGCTGGTGGAAATGACGATGGACATCCGGTGGCCGGACCCTCAGTGGATCTTGCTTCATCAAGGTCGAGATTTTAGTACGGAAGGAATGCACATAGGAATAAAAAAAGGGTGGGGGAATACTCCCCCACCCCCCAAAACACAACACGTCTTCTGCCTACTCGCCGATGGCCGGAGACGTGGAATCAGCGGGGGCAGTAAGAGAATAACGAATGACTTGTGACTCGTCCGTAAAGTACTGACGGACTCCTGAGGCCGTTGGCCCGCCGATGACTTGAGGAGTTCCAGTAGCCGAGAACTGGAGAGCTGGCGAAGCTCCTGCGGCCGCGACGAACGCATATCCGCTCTTGGATCCACTTCCCAGGACATTGTCAATGACTCCATCCGCAGATAGGCCGGCCAGAGTAGTGAATGCCCCCTGGGTTGATCGATACAATAGTTCACCACTGCCGATAGTTCGCATCGAAGCTGTGGCAGAACCCTCGTTGGCAGAACGACGGGCCTTTAACAGGTTCGGAATGGCAATAGCTGCGATGATCAAAATGATTGCCACCACGATTAACAACTCGATCAGCGAGAAACCCTTGTTTTTCTTTTTTCCTTTTTTCATTGTGCGTTCTCCTTTTTGGTTAAGATTTTTTGGATAGTGGATGTGGTCGAGGAAGACCTCCAAATCAACTCACTGCATTGGCGGACTGCTGAGATCTGCCGGCCCCGTCAGGCTGAAACGAAGCACGGAAGTTTCATCACCAAAGTAGTACCGCGCCCCCGAGGCAGAAGGCCCGATCGCCAAGATTGGCTCAGCCGTTATTGTGAACTCGTACGCCTGACGACTCCCAATAGGGCTCGAATCAAAATAATAGCCACCTTTTTGACCACTCGCCAACCTCTGATCGGTGAGATAATCGGCACCCAAATCCCCAAGATCCGCATACTGCCCGTAGGTGTTGCGGTAGAGATTTTGGGCACTCATGATCGCTCTAATCGAGGCAGCGGCGGCGGCTTCATTGGCCCGGGCTCTGGCGGCCAGGTAGCTCGGGACTGCCGTTGCCGCAATGATCATGATAATGGCCAATACCAGCATGAGCTCGATGAGTGAAAAACCACGGTCATTTCTTAGTGTTGTTCTTGGCATAGTCAATGGGTTAACTATTCTCTTACCTCTGACAGCTCCCACCATTCCAACGGTGCACGCTTTAGTGAGCATATCGATCTCCAAAGTCAAAGGCGTTAGACAAATCTGAAGGCGCACAAACAAATAAGACTATTCTATTGAAAAGGCAGGATTTGTAAACTAAGAATTCGCGGTTTGTGAAGGAATCAATTCAGCCCATCCAACTCTGACTGACAAAGTATGTCAGTCAGGTATTCGATTTTTTAGCAGCTCATGACTACTGGCAGCTGGCTGACAACGTGTACGGTCTCCGGAATCTGGGGTCTGCAGGGAACAACTGCTGCGATTTAAGCCAAGCTTGACACGCCGAATTCCTCTCACCCAGAGCATCGAGAATTCGCCCTAACTCATAATGGTTCTCTGCGTTGAAAGGTTCCAACGCGACGGCCCGTTCGTAGGAGGCCTTTATTGAACGGAGGAGCAGCACATCAACCGTCTTCTCCTGAATAGCGATTTGAAGCTTGATCCTCGCAGCAAGCGTCACTGCCGCGGGATTGTTGGGACTAAGGAACAGGGAGCTTTCGATTTCCCTTTGGGCCTGAGCCAACCTGTTCTCTGCCACGAAACTTAAGGCCGATTGGAACAGAGTCTCCGCCATATAGGAACGGCTTATGGTCCAGAAAAGCAGGCAGAACGTCAAGGCAATGCCTCCCATTATTCCCACGGAGAGTCGCTTAGTCAAGGGTCTCTGTCCACATCCAGGACTCTTTTCAGGTGCCTGACTGAGGAGGATTCCCAGGATAAAGAAGCCCAATCCTCCGAGACTCGAGAAATACAAATTGATGTCGATGAGGTTGTGGATCCCCCATGCCGTCATCGAAGACAGTAGGGCGGCGAGAAGGAATCTCTGCTTCTCATCGGAGTTTCGCACAGAACGGACGAGCAATCGACATCTGCGCGAGGCCTGTCTCAGCATGATGACAAAAGCGAGAACAGCCAGGATTCCTGCTTCTGCAAGCAACTGGAGTGGGGTGCAATGGGCGAACTGAGCCACGTTCAGAGGAGAGGATTGATAACGCGGATTGATTTCACCATAATTCCCAAGTCCGACCCCGGCCCAGGGAAACTCGCGGAAGATTGCAATCGCGATTCTGTAATTTCCGGACCGCAACACAATCGGATTATTAGGAGACGCCAGGTTAAACAGGCCGAAACCTCTCTTGTGGCTGATCCAAACCATCCAGGCAACCAAAAGGGTCAGGAACCCCATCATCGCCAGGGTAATCCACCTTCGCCTTTGACCGATGATTCGGCCTGTAAGGAGACTTCCACTGACGAGAGCTGATCCGAAAAAACAGACCCAGCCTCCAAAGGATTGGGTCAATGTCAGGACCCAGATTGAAAGACCAGCAGGCAACAGAAGAAGCAGGACAATTAAATAGTGATGACTCCTCAACTGCCGGTCCCCTGGATTGCCCCGAAAGAGTTTTCGATAACCCGCATATGCCGAATAGACTTGGATAGGGACGAGGCACGCGACAAGTCCAGCCAATGTGTTCGGTAACGGAAAATTGCCGAACACCCTTCGAGAATGAATCCGGTCCAGGAGCCGGCTCCTGAAACTCTCATCCAGGAAGGGTGCTCCTTGCACTTCAACCCGAAGATTCTTCAGACCAAATAAATGTTGATAAAGACTCATCAAGTCGACAACGATGGCAATGACGCTTAACCCCATCAATATCCAGATTGACTGCTGCAAACCGGGGCGCACCCAGAGAAGGACCAAAAGGACAAGGGCGTAAGCTAGAAAGAGGATGAATACTTCCTGGCTGCGTTCCCGGTTAATCGATGTTAAATACGATGGTGCCAAAACTAAAAAAACCAGCACGATCCCGCCTAGTTGAAGGGCAGTTCTGGAGCTTATCCCTTGTTTGAATTGCTCAATCGCTGCCAGGAGGAATGCGAAAAAGGACAATAGAACCAGCAAATATCTGGAGTGGTGAAATACTTCCCCTGGATAAACCGAATTAATCGCAATGCCCAACAGGATTATTGTCAGACACACCACAGGGATGTTCATTGCACTTATCTGCTTAGTCATGAACGGATATACGCGAAAAAAGAGATATTC
>JBGPHY010000674.1:0-3585 GCA_041484625.1 Terriglobia bacterium
AGGACGAGTTGCAGTTGGAACGGCATTCCGGCCTTGATCCCATCCCTGTTCAGGCTCCCGTCACTGAATCGTAGAGTACGAAACGTTGGAAGTGGAGTTTGTCCCCTACCCCAGGTTCCACCGAGCGCTGTTGTGGTGCTTTCGTTGGTGGTCACATTGTATGAGAGATCTTGAGCATTCCACAAATTGAACATTTCGCCAATTAGAGAGAGGCGGCGCGTTTCCCGAATCATGAAGGTTTTGCTGATACGGAGGTCCTGCCGAAAGTAATTGGGTTGTCGAAAGCTGTTCCTCAGCAGTGGAACCCCAGCAATGATGGGCTTGTCAGTAAACTGGCCATCGGAATTGCTATCAACCCCGGTAAACGCACTGAAGGGCGTTCCCGTGCGCCATTCCAAGATCGATCCGGCCTGCAACCATCCCGGCAGATCATAGATGCCACTCACCACTCCCCTGTGGCGAATGTCGTTGCGGCTCCAGCGGTACTCAGCCTGCAGGTCAAACGCATTCTCGTAAGTGATTCCCTGGAAGTTCCTCTCATTGGAATCATTGTCCCGGTTGTACGCCAGAGTGTAACTGGCTAGGAACAGAAGCTTCTTGGAATAGCGGTGGTTGAGGGAAAGAGTCACTGCATCGTAGTTGGATCGCGCTGAGCTTTCGTATTGGCGCAGGACATTGAAGCCTGGGTCGGGGCGAGCGCGCAGGTCAAACCTGGGTCGTAACACTGGCGGTGCGGAGTTGTCCAACTGAGGTATTGAAGGAGACAGATTGACATCGCGAATCCTCTCCAGGTGGACCGTGTTGCTGTGAATGTAATCAATCCCGGCCGAAAGGGCATTTGTCAATTGCCGCTCGATGCCAAGGGTATATTGGAGTGCTCTCGGATTGCGAAAGCCAGGTTCGAAGAAGGTGGCATCTGGCCTGACTCCGGGAATTCCGGCACTGGTGAAATAGGAAGCATTTTCGGGCGTGGAAGTGTCGGGAACAAAAGGAAAGACGAACTCGGGATGTATCCTCTGAAATCCGCTAATCAGTGGGGCCGTCAGAGTGAAGGTCGAGCCGACCGCGGGACTGCCGTTGGCCGCAAAGGCTTGGTGGATGAGAAGCAATGGCGTCCGACCACTGAAGATACCGCCGCCGAGCCGAATAATGAATTTCTCTTTCCCAAATGGGTCCCAGGTCAATCCGAATCGGGGTTGCCACATTGCCGTGTCGTTGTTGATCCGTCCGGTCTGAGGCAATAAGGGATTGGGGGTGCTGGGCTGTGGATAAAATACGGCTTCATACCGCAGGCCAATCTTCAGACTCAATCTCGACGATGCCCGGTAGCTGTCTTCCACAAAGGCAGCAACCTCGTTTACCGCCCCTTGAAATTGGCCTTCACCAAAGAAGGCACTGAAGAGATCGGCAGTATAAGGCTGCTTTGTGATAGGGTTGATCTCCTGGTTGACCACACGAAGATATGAGGGAATGCTGCTGAATGCGTAGGCCCCCCGCCAGTTGCCGCGAAATGTCTGGTCCGCAGAGGATCGATTGTAGTCAATTCCGGCTTTCAAATTGTGACTTCCATGGATTAGAGAGATGTTGTCCGCAACCTGCAGCCGGTTATCCTGCTGGGTGGTTGGCAAGAAAGACACCCCACCCAACACACAACACCCCGCAATGAGAGTTGTGGGTCCGGCCTTGCTGGCGAAACTGTCATCTTCCAGGTTATTGATTCTGGGTCGACTCTCGTAAGAATATTGACCACGAAGCTCGTTAATTCGAGTGGGACTGAGTGTACTCGTCATACCGAGTGCAGCAGTGTGAATTCTGTCGATTTCTCTTCCGTTATAGGACGGTGCGCTATTGACCGCCCCGGTGAAAGTAGCATTCTCCCCTTGGTTGCGGCTGAAGTTGTAGCGCGCGAAGATTCGATGGTACGAAAACTGGTGATCGAGTTTGACCAGATAGGTAGTGATCCCATTGGTGCTGGTCGAGGTGCCTTGCTGATTGAGAATCTCAGGTGGCAGCCCGGATGGTTCGTTAAAGCGGATAATCAACGGTTGGCTTTCGCTTTGTTGGTCATAAAGGTTAAAGAAGAAAGTTCGGTTTTTCACGATGGGGCCACCCACGCTACCGCCAAATTGATGGCGAGTGGGCGCCCTATCTTCACCAAGAGCATCGCGGAAAGCCATTTCACGCTGGCGCAGGTAATAAAAGGCAGATCCATGAAACTCATTGGCCCCGCTCTTGGTGACAACGTTGATGACGCCGCCAGTCCCCCGCCCGAATTCAGCCGGGGCATTTCCTTGAATGATCTGGAACTCCTGGATGGCATCTTCGCTTACGGTGTAGGCCAGACTGGATCGCTCACCGCCTCGTTGCCCACCAAAAAACGTCTCTGTGAAATCAAGCCCGTCCAGGTTAATGGCGCTGTTGATTCCTCGTGCGCCGGCGATGCTCAATTGATTGCGTTCGATCTCCTGCATGACCCCCGGGGAAAGTAGAGCCAAGTCGACAAATCGCCTGCCATTGAGGGGGAGACTGGAAATCAACGGGTTATCCACCAGGAAGCTCATTTCAAGCCGCGACGCTTCGGTGTTGGGAGCCGGCTTGGTCACCTCGACAACGGTCTCTACCGTCCCGACCTTCAGTTGGAAATTCAAGGTCTGAAGCTGACCGAGCGTGACTTGGACTCCCGTTTGTTTGGCTGAGGCAAAGCCGTCCTTCTCGACCAGAACGTCATACGTCCCGACTGATAGCAAAGGGGCTTCTACGATCCCCTTGGGACTGGTTGGGAGGGTACGCTGAGCACCTGTATCTGTATGGGTTAAGGTGACCTCTGCACCGGCTAAGGTGGCTCCGGCTTCGTCGGTAACCACCACGCGGAGTGCGCCTGTACTGATATGGGATTGCGCCAAGGATATGCAGACTGAAAAGATCAGCCAATTCAGCAGGATACAGCCTTGCAAGACTGCCCTCGGGATTCTCATAAGGTTTCCCCTCTTCCGGGGTGTCCCGGACGCTTAAGGACCTGTCGGTAGTAAAATTAGTTTTTGCCCTGTCACTCATATAGAGTCTTTTTTGAGGCAAAACCTTAACAAGAAAAATTAAAAATCTTTCGGCATGGCTTGATCGAGGGTTATGGTGATATCTCGCCTTCGCCTGTGGGAACCATACAGGGTCGATTGTGTGCGCAAACTGACAGATGGTAAGTGCCTACTGGAAAAAAGTTTAGCTCGTCAATTCGAAGAAGATTCCGATTAGAAGAGGGCAGCTGGTGACCGGCTGGAGCCACGCTTTTGCGCAGGTCAAGAGTCTCTCGTGCTTATTGGCGAGAGTCTCTTGACTTGCGTGTTGTGGCGTTGAGGGGTGGGGTGTGGGAATCTAAGAGAATTTCCGGCACCGACTGTGACTCACACGATAATGTGGCCTCGATTGCAACCATAAATTGGCCACCTGTTCTCCAGAAGTCCTTTCATTTCAGTGTGGCTCCTCACCCGCTCAACCACTCTTGAAACCATAAACTGGCCGAGAGTAAGAAATGAAAGCAAGAAGTGAGCGGGGGGTTTTACTGGATTTGCTCCCAGCTTAAGGTCCCGG
>JBGPHY010000675.1:0-3581 GCA_041484625.1 Terriglobia bacterium
AAACAATCCAATCGTTGTCATTGTGGTAGTCTCCTCCGGATTAATCACGCCCGATATGGTCATCCTGACAGGAGCGTGGTCTAGGGCTTTCGAGGGAGTGCCAGCCAGAACGGTTGACAACACCCTCGATCCATCTACGCATGGGCTTGATCAAGACGCATTGTTGCATATGGCCGAATCCAGATTTCGATTGCATCACGCCCAGTTTCCAGCTTATTTCCTGGTTGCTTGCGGAAGGACTCCGGCGAAATCATGGCCGTCTCTGCACAGCTTTCATCAAGAGACTTAACTAGCAATAACTTGGGGAGTCCCGCACCGGTGACTCGCACTTTCCGCTCTTGGCCGGTCAGGTTCACTAAAAGGACTCGCAACCTGCCGTCCTTGCGCAGGACGACACCATCAACCGCCAGAGGAGTGTTCGACGACGACGGGAGAACCTCGCCGCCTGCGAATTCACTCACGTCCGCCAGCACGTGGTAGAGTGGAAACACGCAGCCAGGTAGTGACCGGAACTTTTCCGGAGTCGGAGAGCCTTCCTCGTTTTCCATCAACCCCTCCAACCAACGGTTTCGTAATAGGTAATGCTGTGGACACCATTTTCGGCAAGATACTTGATGCTAGCAGCCGTCCAGCCAGCCCCGAACAACGACATTTACCTGACGTCAACTTGCGAAGGCAATTCGCCCGGGGCAGGTTCTAGTTCCGCGCCGGTGACATTCGGATTGAAACGTGGACGAAGCGTAATGGGGCTCACAACGATCCCTGCATTTCCCGCAAACTGTCGCGCACTTTCAGCCGCATCCGAGAAGAAAACGGCGACCTCCAACGACACGCGTAGTTTATTGGCGTCAATTGCTGCCTGGCGTAGTTAGGCCTCGAAGCTCGGGTCTGCGAGCTTCAGATCCACACGCAAGTGCGCTAAGTTCAAGGCGCGTAGGCGCTGTACCGCGCCCAGGCTCAACGCTTGAGCTTGAGTCGCCATACCCACACCGATTTGGGGAAGAGCGACCGGTTTGGTGTCGCGAATCCACAGCGTAATGACCTCCTCTGCAGCCCTCTCGTTGGTGCCGGGAACAGGACCTTTCAGATTCAGGGTGATAGTCTGCGAGATCTTGGTGCCCGCTTTCAGTTCCACAGGGAATGGCAATCTCAGCGGAGTGCAGTACATTTTATAGGAAGCATCCGTCCAGTTGCGCTGATCCTCCATTTCGAATATGTCCCCTTCGAACCGAACCTCAGCAGTCAGTCCAGGTACGACTTCATGTACAATCGACCGCATATCCAGGAAAGGCTGGTTCGGAGATATGTAGCGGGGGAAAGTCCCTCGTTCCGCCTTGCCGTCAGCATGCTCGACAACGCAAGGGCGGCCGGCGCACTCGCGGAGCGGGTGAAGCACACAAAACCCGATGCGGTTTCTAAGAAATGTGGCCCGAGTCTCACCGATCATTGCAAAAGTGATGGTCCCATTCTTCTCGCCCGTGATAACAGCTTTCCAGAAAAAATCAATGTCTCCCTTCTGGTTCTCGAGGTCGTAAGATATCCGGAACGAGTCAGGGCCAATCTCTTTTTTGAAATTGGACAGGCGAGATGTCACCGTCCCCCAATTCCGGTCGCGGATGGCGACGTACAGGCGGCGCAAGATTTCGCGATCACCGAGCCGGAGGTAGCGCAGATCGCCCGCCTCATAGACGAGCGAGAGAGGGCCTGCACGCAGAGGAACCTGCTCCGGCAGGGGCTCATCAACACCGTAGTAGAGTACTCGCCTTGGCAACTGCACCTTCACCTCCTTCCCCTCCAAGGGAGGGAGCAGATTCCCTCCAGCGATGATCGTCAGTCCCCCAAGGGTTCGTCTGAATTGCCGACGGGTATATGCGCCCTCCGAATTTTCCCGGACTATCCTGGCTCCGTCGATCATAGGGTTTTCCTCGGACCACAAGCTCGTATCGAAACGTCAACGGCGCATTGACCTCACCAGGGGAAGGAACTGACTCTGACCACCATCGACGGAGATGACTTGGCCGGTGACATGGGCCGCCTCCTCCGTGGCCAGATAGGCCACAAAATGAGCATGGTCCTTCGGCACCACCATACGCCCGGCGGGAATCAGTTCCACCATGGCTTCCAGATTCATGCCGCGTTCCGTGGCTCCCTGCTCGAGCATGTCGGTGCGGGTCATTCCTGGGCAAATACAGTTGACGGTGATCCTGTACGGAGCCATCTCGATGGCCAGACAACGTGAGAAATGAACCACCGCAGCTTTGGCAGAGCAGTAACCGATCTGATTCGACCGCACAATCAGGCCCGCGATAGAGGAAATGTTAACGATTCTACCCGCGCGCCGCGGAATCATCCGTCGAATAGCCGCCTGTGAACACAAGAACACACCTTTGGCATCCACAGCGAAGACCTTATCCCAAGCTTCTTCGCTCATCTCGGCTGTCGGCCCGGAAGAGTAAACGCCAGCGTTGTTCACCAACAGCCATAGCGGGCCTAGTTCTGCTTCGATTCGCTCGACCATGGCCTCGACATCCGCCTTCCTGGTAATATCCGCGACCAAGGCATGAACGCGAAAGCCTTCGACGCAAAGCCGCTGGGTTGCGCGTTGAGCCCCACTTTCATCGACGTCGTTGAGGCCCACGACTATGCCGAAGCTAACCAGAATACGCGCGATCACCTCTCCGATGCCACGGCTTCCTCTGGTCACTAAGGCGACTTTACCTTCGAGTCCCATGATAGATGCTCCCGCCCACCTGTTGAGATATTCATGCAAGCCGGTACCCGCTGCGCCGCATCCCCCAATCCCCGCCAGGCAGTGACGACGGCTCAGCAACTTCATCGACACAAGGAGTCCAGCGACAGCGCCACACGACGGCTTTCACGGCTCCGTTCCCTCCTTTGAGCAGACATGGCTTCGGGTCTGCTCATTACTGCTCAATGTGAATCGCCCGCCCCGATCGTGCGCTTTCGTAAGACGCAAAAACCAAACGGAGAGATTTTAGATTGTCTTCGCCGGCCGTTTCGGCCGCGCCTTTGGACTGGAGGGCCCCCAAGATGTTGGCGTTGCAATCCACGATGCTGCTTTGAACGCAATATGAAAGGGCGCCCCTTCTGGTGGTAGTTTGGAGTTGCTTGAATACTCTAAACCCACAAGGAGGAAACGCCCTATGGAACATAAGTATGTTGGTCTGGATGTGCATCAGTCAAGCACGGTGGCCGCAGTACACGATGAGAAGGGGAAAATCGTGATGGAATCGATCCTGGCGACCGAGGCCGAAGGGATTCGGGATTTTCTGAAAGGTCTGGGGGGGACGATCCATGTGACCTTTGAAGAAGGGACACAGGCCGCCTGGCTGTATGAGATCATCAAGCCCTGGGTGGTGGAAATAATCGTGTGCAACCGGCGAGCGAACAAACTGCTGGCGGTAGGGAACAAGGCAGACCGGGTGGATGCCCACAAGCTGGCCGAGTTACTGCGGTGTGGGCAGTTGAAGCCGGTCTATCACGGGACGCCGGGAGTGCGGCTGCTGAAGGAACTGGTGCACAACTACGACTCGCTGGTGGGAGACACAACCCGGGTGATG
>JBGPHY010000676.1:0-3575 GCA_041484625.1 Terriglobia bacterium
AGTCTAATTCGTGGTACCCCACTGGGGCATTATCATACAGATCTCGGAACTCTCTCTCAGTGCGCGAGAATTTGTACGCCCTCTCGACGGCCGCAATGGATAAAAGAATAACAAGCAAGAAGATTGTTCCAACGGCCGGTTTGAACCAAGCTTGCTGCTGCAAGGGGAGAGGAAGAACCTCAAAGTGAATGACTTCAGGTGTAGCATCGATATTCCTTGCTTCGTCCTGAGCACGCACTTCCAACGTATGCTCTCCCACGGCTAGATCTGCGGTGGGCAATCCTGCAGGAGGAACATCTTGAAAAGCTGTCCAGGGTGCAGAATCAAATTTCCAGGAGAAACGGAAATTCTCGCGACTTGTTTTCAACGCATAACGCTCGATTCCTTTTAACTGGATTCGCAGAGGATCGCCTTTCAATATTTTATGGTCTGCTTCGGAAATCTGAGTCTCTGGTGGGACGGTTTGACGTTGATAACACATAACTGCGCCATTATCGCATTCCACCCACAGGCGGCCCTGAGGATCTGCCAGCAATCGTGTAAATCCAATATCACTTGGTAAGGTAACAGGAGTGGGTTCGTCATCCGGGGCGGTTGATACATATACAATACGGGACGGACCAACGAAGTAAAGGTCTCCTGAGATCTTGCGTGCTGTCATGGCACGAGCAGGACTCTTGACCTCCACTTCAAAGGCTTTCCATTTTCCTTCCGCATATCGCAGCAGTTGACTTCCAGGTTCACCCATTACGTTGAACCATAATTCTTTCCCCCTGAAAGTCATTTCCTCAACGGTTCCTTCTTTCGGAATGCCTGTAATCTGTTCCCATTGGGTCTGACCTGGCCGCAGTCGATGAAGTCCGAAATCGTCAGCGGCAACCCAAAGGCTTCCCTCAAAATCAATGTCGAAGCCAGGAGAGCGGGACAAGTCGACTCCGGGGAAGAGCGGTTGAATTGATACATGTTCCCAATCTACCAACATCAATGACAGGGTATCGTTGCGAGTTCCAGCGCATAAATACCAAATGCCTGATTTGGGATCGGGGGTAGAGAGTTCTATAACTTTTCCTCTAAGTTCCGAAACCTTTAATGGGTGCCACATTATTCCATCGAAAAGGCTGAGAGTAGAATTCCCATTACTGTCTTTTCCATCCAAATAGACAATGCCGTTGCCATCAACGGCGCATCCCTGGATATGCTTGATTCCGGTCTCCCCCTGGTCATAACTAGTACTGCCAGTCGGCGACCAGCGCATGACTCCATCGGCAGTTCGACCCCAGACGTTGCCCCGCGAGTCCATACTGAGCGCATAAACCGGTGCGGGATTATAGCGCGGGATACGTCTGAATCCCTGCATTCCTTGAATCAATTGAAAACTGCCGTCTACATAACGATAGGTCTTAACGTCTTTACTAAACCATACTGCCTGCTCTTTATCGATCAAGGTTGGGGCAGGAACATTTGAATATTCTGTCCATTCGAGCTTTTGACGTGCCCACCGGCTGAGCACTCGAGTGCCATAAATCCAGACGGCGCCATCAGGAGCCTCGGCGAGATCTTCGACCCAACTTCTTGGAGCAACGACTCCTGACACTGCATCGAATTTCTCTCCGTCCCATCGAAAGATTCGCATTCCAGCAGTCGTGCCTTCGGCGATGTAAAAGGTCTCTCCATCTCGCGTTACCAAAAGTGGCCGAAACTCGTTCCATTTCCTTTCTGAGGGTAGCGTCTTCTTAGTCCAATGATCGCCCTGTCGGACAATGAGAGCTTTTGGCAAGACTGCCATCAGTCCCAACTGAGGTGATTCCACCATGGCCCAAACGAGCTCATTTTTTAAGGCCTGAGTCCGTAGCGGGTCAATCCAGATTGCTCCCTGCTTTTGGGCAAAACCCTTTTCCGTTAAAGCAAATTGCCTTCCGTGAGAATCCCTGAAGTAATCTGTTAATTGGTCACTTGGCAATCCATCTTTCTGATTGTAGACCGTCCAAACACCATCCCGAAAAGATGTTAATCCGCCAGGCACACCGGGGTTTGGATATGAATCTGACATAAACCAGAGTGTTTTGTCCGGATCCTCTCTGATTCGACGCACACTGGGACCCGCCAACCCTTTTTCAGAACCGTGAGTCACAAAACTCCTGATGTCAAAAACTCCAGCCCCTTTGGCGGTACCGACCCAGAGCTGTCCACTCTTTGTGATATGCACACAACGGATGTAGGAACTGGGGAGACCGTTTTGTACTGTAAAGCGAGTCCAATGGTATCCGTCGTACCGAAACAAACCATTGGTGCTGGCAACCCAGGCTGTTCCATCTTTCTCAAAAGCCATACCAGTGAAATCGATTCCGGTTAGACCGGGATCCTGAACGTATGAGGTGATACGCCAACTCTGGTCGAGTTTGAGGACTGGCAGGTCCAAATCACTGGAATTGGAAGTTGGGGCAGGGAAGGCAACCAGAGTGAAACTTAGTACTTCGAGAATTGCTACCAAGGAAACCAATAACGGGTGATGCATGACTATTTTCAATTGACAAAAGGATGAGAAGAAAACTCTCAGAGGCTAAACGGCATTCTCCTATAGTCATTACGGCGGAATAAGAGACTTGCTTTATCTCAAATTGTCAAGCTACAGCCAGCTCCCGATAGTGCGCCAGGTACTCACGCACGGCGTTTTGCAGCGACACATCTCCAAGCAAGATCATCCGGTCTAAGTATTCTTCTTTGATAGGTCGCAGGAAGCATTCGATAACGGGTCATCGCGTTGTTGGAGGCGGATCCAGCGTTGGTTCACTGGTGTCACCCTGACGGCTGGACGCTGCTGCATGGGGCGGCGGGGAGTCTCTCTGAACGCATTGTGGCGTGGCTGCTGGAACGCGCTGCAGACCCGGTGGAGGCGGACGCCGAGCCGTGGGCGACGCCTCGAGCCTGGGAGGAGAAGATGGGGCGCGACGCCGTGCTCGCTGTGCTGCGGGAGTACGGGCCCTGAGGTGCCGGAACTGTGAGAGGTGGAACTGCTGACTTCCCCAGCCTCCCGGTTCGCTTCCTAGCTGCGTTAGACGAAAAGAATTCCTTGTGCTGCAAATCTGCGTTCTCGTGTTGTTTCTTTCAACCGCGTTTCTATGCGTCAATTGCTTCCATCCCCTTTTGCCACAGCAAAGATTCAAGGTCATCGATGCCGAACGCATCAACATTCGCGAGAAGAGTGGAACGCTCAAGGCCGCCCTCTCGAACGCGGCGGGTTTCAATGAGGGAGATCGCGCGAAGCAGGGAGAGGTAAAGTTCTCTGGCTTGATGTTTTACAACGAAGAGGGCGAGGAGACGGGCGGCTTAGTCTATTTTGGCAAGGCCATTGTCTACGAGCTGAAGGTCCCCCAATCGTAGAGGGGCCTGGTCCAGGCCTGCAGGCCGCGCAGTTTACCGATGCCTCGTTGAGATTGGCCCGGCTGGGGGCCAGGACAGGGTTAGCGGTGCTTTAAAGCGCTAGTGTGCTGACTGAGTGTCGCCGATCATCACAAACTGAATAAATATGAACGAGAGCCGGTGGGTTAACAGGAGGCGGATTCCTGGAAGGGACC
>JBGPHY010000677.1:0-3565 GCA_041484625.1 Terriglobia bacterium
TAAACAGGTTGGCCTGGACCTCAGGCGGAATCCCGGGTCTGCTGTCCTCGATGATGAGGGCGGTCTTCTCATCTGTCTTGCCTAGCTGCAAGGTGATAGTTCCATTCTCGCCGATGGCTTCCATATCGAAAGTAATGATGGCGGAAGGCGAGGCGTTGATGATCTTGTCGAGGAAGAAGTGCTGCTCCTGCGCTCTCAACCTTTCCTCACGAAGGTGGTCGATCATCTTATTGTAAACGCCGATCAATTCGTCCATCTCCGGCTGACCCCCTTCCATCAGCCGGGTGGTGAAATCTCTTTCCTGGATGAATTGGGTTCCGGTTCGGATGAGCTCCCGGGGGACAAAGAAGCTTCTGACCAGCTTGATTCCGACCCCAATGGAACAAGCAAAGAAGAATTCAACCGGCAGCAGCCAGAGCCGGTTCTCCCGCAGCACGAATACCGCCACCGCCGCCAGGATGAGGTGGATTGAGGTCAGGTAAAAGATGATCTTAAGGCGCAGACTGACGGATTGAGTCCGAATTTCTCCATGCGGCGATACAATGCCGGCCTGCTTCAACAGCAGCGCCAGCGACGCCGTCACCGAGGGATCATCATCGACCAGGAGAATCATGATGTTTGAATCAACGGATTTGTACCATCGTAGGGGCGACCGGCCGGTCGCCCCATCAACCGGGCGACCGCCCCATCAACCGGGCGACCGCCCCATCAACCGGGCGACCGCCCCGCTGATTGGTCGTAGTAAGAGTCCGCTTCCCACCGCAGCGGATTCTCGTCGATGTACAGGCGAATCTTATCAAACGACCGCGCGTTTCGGATGATATGTTCGTAGTAATTGCGTTGCCACACTGAAATGCCGGGTGTCCCTCGCAGTCCATTGATTCGTTTCGTGGTGCTGGATTTAAACCCGGCAATGAAAGCTCCCAACGAGTGTCTTGCTGGACCTTTTTGGATCAGACTATCAGTTTGAATTTCAGATTCGCTCGTTGCCATTGGAGGTTGGAGTACGTTGTTTTCAGTGAGGACGACTATTCCATGCAAGTGGTTCGGCATGATTGTGTATGAGTCCAGTTGGATTTCTTTCCGGATGCTGGCAGATCTTAACCACTCTTCCTTGACTATATGTCCGTAAGAGTTCAGGTGAATTTCATGATTCCGAATGCTCCCCAACAAGCAATCCTTTTCCCTGGTACAGATCGTCACAAAGTAGGCCCCTGGAGAAGAATAGGAGTAACCTCGAAGCCGAATGGACCGGCGGTGTTGGGTGTGTGGGTCATCATTCATAATGCAAGATTAGTGGGGCGATCGGCCGCCTGATAGGACGACCAGCCAGTCGGAGGGGCGATCGGCCGCCTGATAGGACGACCAGCCAGTCGCCCCTACTGTTCATTCGTAGTGCAATGCCTGGGCGGGTTCCACCCTGGCGGCCATCCAACTCGGATATAATCCGCATACCACCGTCAACAGGTAAATCATTATCGCCGACGATACAATACCAAAACTGAAGACTTTAAAGCTGATAAAGTCGATGATGTGCAGTAAGGGCACCTGCGCGGCCAAAGCTACCCCCAGTAGCAATCCAACCGAAGCAATTACCACCAGCTCCCCCAGTACCTGGCGATGAATGTGCCCCTGAGTCCCGCCCAGGGAGCGGCGCAGGCCGATCTCGCGGGTACGCTGGGTCACATTCTGCCAGAGCACACCCACCAGTCCCAGTCCCACCATGATCAACAAAAACGCAGCCACTATACCGCCGGCAACGATCGGGGCAAGACAAAACGTGAGCCAGTTCTGACGACTCTCGGTGAGAGGGGTCAGTGTAAACGACCAGTTCTTGTTGACTCGCTGGATTTGAGTCATGAGTTTCTCTTCAAAGGAGGCTGGAGTCCCGGGGCGCACCTTTACCAGGAGGTAATGCGGAGGTCCGCTGGACTGGCCTTCCTTCCCGCTCCACCCACTGCGCTGGAACACAAAGGCGTACGGAGAGACAAACTACCCCGTGCTTGCGATATTCCGAGACAACCCCCCCACTCGTTTCTCTCGTTGCGATTTCTCTGGGGCGATATTCTTTCCGAAGGGATCCTCTGACCCAAAAACTTCCTCTTTCATTTTTTGATTAATCACCAGGGGATCCCAGCTTAGGGCAGCGTCGTTGGGCTCAAACCATCGGCCTGCGACAAGCTGCAACCCAAGCACATCCTTGAACCCGGCCGTACAACCATATTCCGTTTGAATCTCTAACTTGCTGCCCTTATAACTGTAGCAGGAGGTTTCCACAGAAGGATCGTAGGAAGCTTCTGTGCTCCCGGAGAATGCTTCAATTTCAGCGAGGTCTTGAAGGGCTGAATAGAGCTGGCGTGCCTTTTCGGTTTCCTGTTTGGAATCGTCACTGCGGTACTTCTCGCTCATTTCGATTTTCCATACGCCCTGGATGGAATAGCCCAGGGGACGCCGGTAGTTTTGCCAATAGTGGACCGTCGTGATCAGCACGGCAGCCAGGACCAGGAATGAAAAGAAAATCTCCACAATAACCAGGAAGTTGGCACGTTTCCGGTTCCATACCATCTTCAAAAGGTGCTTAATCATAAAGACCTCCCACGCAAAGCTTCGACAGGATGCAGCCGCGACATTTTCCAGGCCGGGTAAACCCCCGAAAACAACCCAAAGAAAAAGGCAATGATCAGGCCACTAAAAAAGATCCGGTAGTTCATCTGGAAGTGGGCATATTTGATCAAACCGCTCCAAGTGAGCAATTGGAGGACAAGAGGGGACAGAACGAATCCGATCAACCCACCCAACAGGGTGAGAATAACGTTTTCAGTCACAAATTGACCCACCAGGGTGCGCGAGGTGGCGCCGAAGGCCTTGCGGACACCAATTTCTGAAGCTCGCTCACGGATCCGGCTGACGTTGATGTTCACTAGATTGACGGTGGGCAGAAGCATAAAGAGGATCATCAGGGTCAACACCCCCGCCCAGAGCCGTCCAGTTGGCGGGCTGGAGACACTCTTCTGGATGGAGCCGGCCAACAGGCGCGAGAAGGTATCGAACAATGTTTCCGGACAGCCAGTGACCGTATCATTCACATTGCCACGCTGCTCCAGCTTGACACGTGCCAGCCGGGAGCGGTATTCGTCCTTGATACCCTGGAAATCGTCTCGGCTCTTTGCGAGCAGGGATCCCATTTGAAGCCCCAGCATCTCCTTACGGTAATTGTCTGTCTTGGAGGTTGTAACGGGTACCCAAATGTCGGCAAACGGAGTCACACGAAATATGGGGACGTTCTCGACAACCCCGACGACGCGAAAGCGCTGGTCGTCCACAACCATGGTCTTTCCCACGGCCATAGTCTGGCCAAAAAACTTGTTCCGGGTGGCTTCATTAATAACCGCAACGAAGTGGCCCCGCTTCACATCGTCTGTGGAGCATGGACCGCCTTCCAGGAAATTGAAATTAAAGATGTCCCAAAAATCACCATCGGTCGTTTTCATGTAAGAAGAGATTTGAACTCCATCCTTGTAGGAGATTGCGGAGGAAGGGATACAGTGGATGGCGAACTTCTCCA
>JBGPHY010000678.1:0-3564 GCA_041484625.1 Terriglobia bacterium
ATTCTGGACGGCCAATGGATTCAGCAACTGCACAGCTACGGCCTGTTGACGGCTTCCTTTCGCCCTCCCCCAGCCATCGTGGCGCTGCGCAGCCTGGTGCGGCATCGAGACAATCTGATGGCCGCCCGCTCGGCGCACATTTTGCACCTGCAGAAGGCACTCCATCTGATGAATCTGCAGTTGGACAATGTCTTGTCCGACATTACCGGAGTGACGGGAATGCGCATCCTGCGGGCCCTCCTAGGGGGTGAAAGGGACCTGGACGTTCTGGCCAGCTATCGCGACCCCAATTGTAAAAATAGCCCGGAGGTGATTCGCCGCTCGCTGGAAGGCAACTATCAACCCGAGCACCTCTTCCAGCTGAAGCAGGCGCTGCAGCTGTACGATTATTACACCGATTTGATTCGGGAATGCGACGGCGCGATCGAAAAACACTACCAACAGCTCTTGGCCCAAGCTCCTGCCCCAGCCCGGCCGTTGCCGCCCTCGCGCAAGCCGCGGCAGAAAAAGAAGCCCCGCAAGAACGAGCCGACCTGGGACCTGCGCGGTCACCTGTACCAGCTGGCCGGCGTCGATCTGACCGCCATTGACGGCTGCAGCACCACCACCATTCAGGCGGTGCTTTGCGAAACCGGCGTGGATATCCGGCCCTGGAGGACGGAGCGGCACTTTGCCTCCTGGTTGGGACTCTGTCCTCACCATGACGTGTCCGGGGGCCAGGTGCTGCGCAGCCGGTCGAAGAAGACCAAGAACCGGGCCAACACCGCCCTGCGCCTGGCGGCCCAGTCCCTGAAGGACAGCCCAAGCTGGCTGGGCGCCTATTTCCGCCGCCAGCGCGCCCGCCTGGGAGCGGCCAAGGCCATCACCGCCACGGCCCACAAGCTGGCACGCATCCTCTACTTTATGCTCAAACATCGTCGGGAATTCAGAGATCTGGGGGTGAACTACTACGAAACGCAGTATCGCCAGCGGCAAATCCGCAGCCTGGAAAAGAAGGCCCGCAGTTTGGGAGTTCAAGTGGTGGTGCCTGCTGCCTAAGCGGGCCTCGCTTGCCCTCAGCGGCTGGTACTGGCTCTGGAAACCACCGGCGCTTCCAAAGATCTGGCGGAGCTTTGCCCAAAATCTTTCGATGGCGCCCTTTCGCCCAGCGACAGGTGTTCACCACCTACCTCAGAGTTGCTTCCCTGACCGCTTTTGGGCAAACACTCCCACCGGGTTTCTTAGAAGTGGCGGACAGGAAGGGCGGTCCTGAAAGGACTTCCAGGAGGGTTTTCATGCGGTTTTTCTTAACGATCTCGCTGTTGCTTAAAGCTTGGGTGTTCCAGTCGTCCACGGGCATTCTCTGGAAAGCGGAGTTCCTCGCCTCAACTCCCGCGGTCGGCAATCCACGATCCGAAGTCCGCCCCGGGCTTTCCGCCGCCATCGCGAAACTGTGGAGAGGAGAGAAGACGGAAGACTTACCCGCAGCCATTCACGACGGAGACGAAAAGACCTATTCGGTGTTGACGCCAGAGAAAGAAGATTCGGAACTGGGTGTGGGGCTCGAATGGGAGTCGCCGGCGAAGGTCAATGGGATTGAAGTGCATTACGGGACATTGAATGGCGTCGCATACGAGCCACTGCCGGACTTTCAAACCGTCCAATATCGCGATGGGAATCAATGGCGTATATTAGACTCAACTGTCCGCATCGACTATGACCAAGAGGGAGAATTGGCCCCCTATCAAGGGAGTGGTTGGGTGAGTTGGAACTACCGATTTAAGCCTGTCGAGGCCCGTGGGATCCGAATTTTGCTCAACAAGACAACCTCTCGGATCCCATGACACCAGAGGTATGTGATCAGGGAAATCAAGCCCTATTTTTCGACGGCCAGGACCGAAGAGCGTGCCAAAGTCACTGTTGTAAAGATGCCGAAGCCGCCGGAACTGGACGAGAGCTTGATCAATTGGGGCTCAATGGAGCAGGGGGCGACCCGATCACAGGACGCAAAGGGCGCCCTTGTTTCGTGGCCTCGCCCGAAACTGGTTGACGAAGTTGTATTGCTACTCAAGGAACTGCCGGGCCCGCTGCAATGGTGGGACGGTCAGAGCTGGAGGGACGTTCCCATCGTGAACCTTGAAGCCAGGGGTTCCAAACCCTCCTGGCTCAAAGCCAGGTTCCTACCCGTCGCTGTCAGGAGGTTGCGCCTGGCGAATCTGCCGGCTTCCATTCCCCTTCAAATCCACCTGAGCCGATCGGGTCGTGAGTACTTTGACCGCGTATACCGCAGCGGTCAAGACATGCTCATGCGGAGAATTCTTCAGTCTCAAGACGAGCCCGACCTTGCAGGGGTGGCATCTCTGCTATTACCGCTGGACATGCACACCAGCGTGATCGGCCGTCCCGGCGACTCGGTAGAATGCCTGGTGCACTGGAATGGCACTCTGGTAGAGATTGAGAACGGCGATAGAGGCGCGTGGAATACTGGCGCAAAAGAATCGGATCCCGGAAAGAACGAATGGGTGGACCGCTGGGTTGCTTTTGCAGTCGGGGGCGAGTTGGTTGGCACGGATATAAATAGGACTAGCCGGTCCTATCTCGACGGCTTTCTGCCTGCCCTGGTGACTCTCTATGAGAAGGACGGTATCAAGTTTAAAGAAGAGGTATTTACAACAGCCCCTAACGATTCCCCTTATGCTCAGGTTTTGACACTGCAAATCAGTAACCCAGGCAAGGCTACCAGGAAGGCCGTATTCTCGCTGCTGATGGGGCGGCGCAAAAGCGCCGTGGCAGGCCACCGGCGAGGCCCGAACGGGGATGGCCCAAGTCCTATGAGTTTCGATCCACTGATTACCGGTTACCAAGTCGACTCGGGCGGCAGGACCGTTCGAAACCAGGGAGGAGAAATTGTTCTTTATGCGGAGAATCCCTTCCAATGGGGAGGCTCTCCCCGGGAGAATATTCTCTCCTATGAATTCCAAATGGAGGCGGGGCAAAGCAGAGAATTTCATTTCATAATTCCATCAGTGAATTCTCCGGTTAAAGACTTAGCGGCTGTCAAGAAAGTGAATGTCAAGGTGAGCCGCGATGAGTTCCGGAGATACTGGCAGGGAATGCTGGAAGGAAAAGCGCGCCTGGACTTGCCGGAACAGCCCCTCAATGATCTCTACAAAAACCTTCTGGCCCAAGCCATGATCGTTCTCCGCGATGGCCAAAGATTGAAGTATGGAGCTTACTGGTATGAGGATTATTTCGGCCTTGAAGAAGGGTGGCCCATTGTGGCTCTCGCCCAATATGGCCACCGAGATCAGGCCCAGTCAGCCATAGAGATCATGCTCTCGCCGGAATTGATGGACAAGTCAAACTACCATCACCAGTACAGAAACGGTCTAGGTGCCATGTATGCCTCCCAGGTCTATCGCCTATCGCGGGATCGGCAGTGGTTGGCAACGATCAGGCCGCGGCTGATTGAATTGGCCGAGTGGACTACCAGAGCACGCCACCAAACCGCGGACAGCAGCGTAGAGTTTCGAGGCCTGCTGCCGAAGCACGCCTACGGTGGAGACATCAGCACCCCGGCCTATA
>JBGPHY010000679.1:0-3563 GCA_041484625.1 Terriglobia bacterium
CGCTGAGTCTAAGGGTCTTGGTCCGCTGGTCGGGAGTGGGCGGCGGCTCTTGTCCAGGCTTGGGCTCTGGCTCTGGAGATGGTTGAGGGACAGAAGCGGCGCCGGCACCGGGTTTTGGGGTCGGAGTTGCAGCAACACCCTTCTTCAAAGCTTCTGCCCGAGCCTTCTTGAGAAGCACAACGCCGGGTTCAAAGTTCACCTCATCGGCCGGGAGCAGCTCCATGTACCACACCCTCTCATAGTTACCGTCCGGCATAGGTCCTGAGCCAAGACCAAAATCTCCTCGGGTCACAAGTTCCGCCAATTTGCCTCGCAGAATTGCGTCAGGGTCCAACAGCCTCGTCAATGTCCCATTCAGGAAGCTTTGCCTGAGGCTGGTAAGGGGCCATGCCCCCGATTCGACAAAAGCTGGTGGCCAGTTATTGTTGATGTAATTAGCACCGACCGATTCGCTCAAGACTCCCTCAGATTTAAGTGCTGAGATCACCCGACCACAAAGGGTTTCTTTGCTGCTTGAATGCCCAGCTCCAAGGTCGATCACTTTCAGCCCATCCGGCTCCTGGTTGTCGTAAACCACAACAAAGCGGTAGGAGGCCCAAACCTCATCCTTGGCAACACCCTCAGCATCGGCCACCATGGTCAGGATCTCCGCCCGGTCAGTCTTTTCGAAATCGGAACCCAACACTCCTTCAGAAATATCACGCTGAACCCGTCGCCAAGCCAACAAGCATTCGACCTTGTCGCGCAAATCCCGCCCTGGCTTCCGCAGGCACCATACCAGGGAACCTGGGTACAACCGTGGTGACTTGCCACGTTGCTTTGTCCACTGAGCGATCTGGTCTCGAATCTGTCCCTCTCCTGTCCATTGCCACATCGGATCCATCACTACCAGGGCAAGCCGAGGGGAATCCTGGATCGCAACACCGTCATCAGGGAATCGAACCAACGGAATAGATGCCCCCGACTCGAACTCCTTTTGCACCAAGCCGCGCATGGTTGGCTTGATCTCGCTTTCCTTGTCCAGCGAGGCGCGACGGTCATTGACGACCTTTTTCAGAGTTGGCTGGTGACGAATCTGAAAGCCGTCAGAACCGACTTTACGCAGGAAGAATGCCTTGGATTCCAATGCCATAGCAGCGGTGTCAATGGAAGTGGTGTCCATCCCCGGTTCACCGAGTGAAAACCGCAGCTCCGGAAGATGGGCAACTTTTTCCGTTTGACCACCTGAGGACTCAAACAGGATAGTTGTTCCAACACGACGGTGAACGTTCCGAAGGGGTCCCTGTGTGTCACTGTCGAGCGCACGGGCGTGGGAGTTGTCCCCAGCGATGTCTGCATCGATGGCTGCAAGCAGGCGGGCTTCGCCAAGCTGCCCCAGGACAACGCTTCGGAATTCAGCGACCTCCAGTGGAGCCGACCCCAGCGTAATCAGGGGCTCAGTCCGCGCTTGCCTGAATGCCTCACGGGAAGCCCATGAAACCCACTGCGCCAGCATAGCCAGCGTCCCGCGAGTCTGTTGGTATTGAGGCAAGGCTTGCCATTTTCGCTGGAAAACGGACAGGGTCGCTGGGTGGAATGGGTAGCAAGCCTCAAACCGGTTCTGAAGATACTCACGAGCTTTCTTTTCCGTCGCCGCTGAATCCACAGCCGTCCATTCCGGCGGGAGTTGCGCCCTGCGTTCGAAACACCACTCGGCATAAGCTTTGGCGACATTCTTTCTGACTCGTTCGCTTCCGAGATCCTCAAAAAGACGACGACGAATCACTTCGCTGATTTCAGTCTCATCATTAGCAATGAGGTCCTTGGCAACGCGACGGACAACTTTGGTAATCTTGTCCTGCCATTGCAGATCATAGTCCGTCATTTCGACTTGGCTGCGGGGAAGGCTGATTACGGCGGCGCTTTTCTGCGTTCCTGTCATCGCAACCGTCAGATTCTGGATGAAGGAATGGAAAGACTCCGCCATGGAGCGGTGTCGATTGACAAAGTTGAGGACCTCATCAAAAAGAATCAACACAGAACCACCGGCAGCATCAAACAGTCGGCCAAGCGTTTCGGTTCCCGGTGGGGTAGTAAGCGCGGCTGGCCCCAAAACCTTGACTCCATCGCTGCCCGCAAGTTGCGCGGCAATGTCAATCCAGGGAGTCTCCCGGCCCTCCCTCGGGTCCCAAGCGTTGCCGACAAACACCCCTACCTTGGCCTTCGGCACCGCAGATAGCCCCGCACTGTCAACGAGTGCTGGCACCCCCTGATATTTGGATGCGTCTTTTCCCGCTCGGGCGAGATGATAAAGGGCTGCAAGCGTATGAGTTTTGCCTCCCCCGAATTGCGTGACGAGAGTGAGAACGGGAGCGGTATCTTCCGTGTTCACGAAGAGCCCTGGTAAAACAGGTTCGAGCAAAGAATTGCGCTGGGTCCCGATAGTCCTCAGGTGCCGTGCCAGCTACAACTTGCTCAAGAGCAATGGCGAATTCATCAGGGTTGAACGATCGGCCTTCCCTCACTTCCTTCCGAATCGTAACGACCTTATACCAGGGTTCCATCTTTCTCTCCTTGCGGCAGTCTCTTTCCACTCTGCCGTTGGACGGCCGGGCCAGGCTACAAAGCCGTCAACCATTTAAACTTTTCTGTTCTTTCAGGATCGAAGAACTACTTGCAATACTCGGGTATTTGTGGCAAAGTAACATTTGCGACCAGTACAGTCGTGAGTGTGCGACTGGTGAAGCGAAAGCTTCCTTGGCCGCTTTTCTTATTTAGGCCACTTCTTTATTCCATAGCCTTGGGTGCGATTGTTTTGCTGCCAGAACCTCCCTTGGATAGCTTTAAACTCCTGCGTTGATGAGCCCGAGGTCATTCGCCGATAAAAGACACCAGTGCATACATCGGCAATCTGGATCAGAATGGATGTATGTGACTTTGCGAAAAAAGTTCCCTCAACGATATGCTGCGGCTGCAAGTGCTGCGAGGAGGCGAGGAGGTAAGATCGGAAGTATCGGAGGTTGTCGTCGCTCGATTCCTTAACGGGATCTAAGATGACGATGCCGCATTTATCGTTCTGCTTGTCGAGGAAGAGGTTATATCTTTCCAGAAGCAGCTCCAGCGACCTGACCTCGCATTTGACCATCCGGTCTGCTTTTGATGTATTTACTAGGCTTTTGTCGATTACGACTCCCAACATCGTGATATCTGGATTGCCGCCCACCAAGTTCAGAAGGCTTTGTAAGAAAAAGTTTCGCCTTTGCAGGTCCCACCCGACAAACGCTCCTTTGCCATGTCGAATATGAGAGGCTTTGATTTCGGCATCCCAAGTCAGTCCATTGTTTTTCTTAAACTCCATTAGGCGGGTATTCCAGCCTTTCCATTTCCATCCGTGAATAATGACGCCTACTCTCGCAAAATGAGTGCTTCCTCCCCAGTTCTTCTGTGACCTTTCTGCAACGGTGCGTGCATCACCGGGAATCAGTGGGTTAGACTCCTCGTATCGAGTATTTTCGAGGAGGAACGCCCCGATGCTGCAGATTCTGAGTCCGGAATTCATCAAAGATAAAAAGCACTTTGAAGCC
>JBGPHY010000680.1:0-3562 GCA_041484625.1 Terriglobia bacterium
GAGCCCCAGAGATAGATGAAGAGTCCAATCAGCACTACGCCGCCTTGGATCATCCGAACGCGTTGCTGTGCCCCGAGCTGCCGTTTTAATCGAGGACCCACGACATCCTGAAGCAGAATCGAACTGAACGCCAGCAGATAGCTCGAGTAGGTGGACATTGATGCAGAAATGAATCCGACCGTAACCAGTCCGATCAGTCCTGTCGGCAGAATTCCAACCAGCATGTTCGGCAGAGCCATGCTCGATGGGCGCGTCTTTCCCAGGATGGCCAGCGTGCCTATTCCCCAGATCATCGGAAACGCTGCTCGCATAAACATGAATAGACTGCTGATACGGTAAAGGTTCAAAGCTGTCTTAATATCTCTCATACTCAGGATGCGGGCTACTACGGGTTGCCAGGAACTCCAGCCACTGAGGTAGTAAAGTGTCGTCCAACTCAGGAAGAGCACCCCGAAACGGGGGGCCTTCCACAAGCGAAAACCCGCCTCCCCATAATGAAAGGCAACGGCATCCACCATCCTTCCCCAGCCCCCGGCCGCACGGACAATCAACCAGGTGGTGATGCCCACTCCAAAGACAATCATGATGAACTGGACCACATCGGTCAGGACAACGGAGTACATTCCGCCCAGCATGGTGTAGGCCACGACCACCACCAGCATGACGGCCATTACCAGGAGGATCCTGGACTCTGGAATTCCCATGATGATGGCCATGAAGGAACTCTCAGCCTGCAGGAAGATCCCCATGTTGAGCACGCCCACCGTAAAGGTCGCCAGTCCAGCGATCGACCGAACCGCCGGGCTGAAGCGTGCTTCCATGTATTCCGGAACAGTCCGCACTTCCAACAAGCGCAGCTTCTTAACGATGAACCCCGTCTGGCCAACAAACCACATTGTCAGTGCAGCGAGACCGGCAACCGATAAGGCAACAAACCCGCTGAGGTAGGCTTCCTCGGCGAAATAGATAAGAGTAATCAGCCCCGTTTCGGTAGCAGCCAGTGTCGCCACTCCCCAGACCGGACCCAGACGGCGTCCCATCACCAGGAACTCGTCCAGCGAAGACGAGTGCTTCCTGGCCCGAAAACCAAGATAGGCGTAGAAGACCAGAAAGCCGGCCACCAGCAACCAGTCAATGAGAGAGAAAGAAGAGCTCACCCCAGCACCACCGGTTGGCGCTCACGGGCAGACTTTTCAATGGCCGCAACCACGCGGGCGGCACTCAATCCATCTTCGCCCGTGACCATGGGTGGAGTATCGTTGACAAGACATTCAATGAAGTGCTCGATCGCTGCAACGGCAAAACCGACCGGTCTTCCATACAGGTCCGGGGCTCCGGCCACGTCAGGGAACCCGATCCCTTTAGCCGTGTAGGTTTCCAACATCCGGTGATGGCTGGCGTTCACGTAGGCAGTGCCCGCGGTGCCGATGAACTCGCTTTGGAAATCGAATACGCTGGGTGAGCTTTCATTGACGATCCAGCAATTCTCTACCATCGCCGTGGCTCCGCTGGAAAGTTCGAGGATGTACTGGAAGAAATCCGGCGTGTCCACTCCCATCTGCTTCAGAACCACTGAACGGCTGACGGCATAGACGCGATCCACCTCAGCGGCCGAGAGCCAGCGGATGAGGTCCACAATATGACTGCCCAGGAAGTGAACCGGCGAGGATCGCGCAGCCCAGCTCAACATTTTTGTGGGCACAAAGAGAGTATCGTTGAGACGGATATTGATGGCCAGCAATTTCCCGAGTTCACCGGCCTCGAGCATCTGGTGTATGTTGACAAACGGAAGATTCCACCGGTTGTGGAAGTCGACCATCAGCTTGACACCTTTTCTCTTTCGAGCTTCCAGAATCTGTTCGCACTCCTCGATGCTGGTCGCCAGGGGTTTCTCAGTGAGGACGTGCTTGCCTGCCTCAATGGCCGCGAGGATCACTTCTGCGTGGGCGAAATCCGGAGTAGCAACCGACACCGCCTGGATCTGGGGGTCGGCCAGGACCTCGTGCCAGTCTGTTGAGTACTTCTCTGCGCCATAATCCCGGGCGAATTGTGCAGCCCTGCTTTCGTCCTGGTCGCACGCCTGGACCAACGTTACATGACGAGATGCCCGGTAAGTTCGAGCGTGAACCGATCCCCACGTGCCGCAACCGATCAATCCGAGGCCGATTTTTCCCATTACTCCTCCTGTGTCGTGAAATTGAAGGTAGCAGGCGTGAACACCTTCTGCCGGTCGTCGTTCTTTCAACCATGAATCTCCGGAGCTCCAGCGCCATAACCGACATAGACACGCTGGGACGCCGAGGTATTTCCAGAGCGGAGTCAGGTGCGGGTTTTTTTCGGCACGGATTTCAGGGTCCTTCCCTCAAGTTGTTCGATGGCTTTGCGGACATTTCCAGGAACGGGAACCGTTTCGTTCCGGCTGAAATCGAGAACAACCAGGACTGAGCTTACCTCAGCGACGAGAGTGCCGAGAGTCTCGCTTATGATGTGCTGCTGCATCGTGAAGCTGCTGTTTCCGATTCTCGTGACGCGGGCCCCCACATGAACTGTGTCTGGATATGTCAATGGTCGTCGGTAGTCACACGCGATACTGGCCAGGATCGGGGCGATTCCATCCGGCGGCAGTGGCGGCCAAAGACCGACGCGAATCAGGTATTCGACCCGGGCAGTCTCGCACCAGAGAAGATACACGATATTATTCACATGGCCGAAGGCATCCTGGTCTCCCCAGTGCAATGGGAAGTTCGCCACAATGGGAAACTCCGTCAAAACTACCCGTCCTATCTTCATTCAGTTGGATCCTCGTGCAGGAAAGAGATCATTGCAAGGACACGCCGAGGAGATACCTGCTCTTTTACCTAAAGCAACCCGCCTATTGCAACTGTAAAATGAAGCTTAGCTCAATCGGTCAGAAGCTGGGGGAAAATCGGGACCCTGTAGGGAACGGACGCCGTTATGTTCCTAGTCGAAAGGCACTTGTTGTTCCCATGCTACCCGGTGCTGTCCAACCAAACCCTTCCTCTACTCCTCGGGAACGTCGAAGCTGACCAGCTCCGACCGAAAACCTCGAGTTCTGATGGCACCATAGACGATGCCAACCAGCACCTAGGTGGCCCCGAAGTACTTAGCGGGCCGGCTCAGGTTCAGCCAAAGCAACAGGCAGATGACAAAGCCCAGGAACGGGGTAAGGAAGTTGGTCCATTTCTTCTGCTGTTCGCGCAAGAAATAGCGCGTGAAGGCCGCGGCATTAACTCCCATGAACGCCAGCAGGGCGCCGAAATTCACCAGTTCGGCACAACGCTCGAAGCTGATAAATTGAGAACCCACCAATGCCAGCGAGCCCACAAACAGTACGTTGTTGCGGGGGATACGCCGTTTGGGTTCCACGGCGCCAAAAAAAGACCGGGGAATCGCGTTGCCATGTCCCATTCCATATAGCAGCCGGGCGGCTTCTAACTGGGAGCCCATACCGGAACCAAACGTCGCCACCAGCAGCGTCACGTTAATCAGCCCGAACAGCCACGGCCCGCCGGTCCGTCTCGTCACGTGGACGTAAGCTGTA
>JBGPHY010000681.1:0-3561 GCA_041484625.1 Terriglobia bacterium
CCACTTTTGAAGGGGGCAAAGGCCTTTGGGCCTGCGGAGGATGTCTCTTTTCCGATCAGCACGGCCTAAACGATTAGAGGACATCGCCAGGCAACTCAAGCATGAAGCTTCATCCCCTCACCAGGCAGGGATACTCGGAGAAATACAGTCCAACGCCAATTATCGAGGTGCACCCATGCACATACCAAGAGAATCGCCAAATATCTCAAGCAATGCCGATGACAAACCTTTTCCCCGCTGGCAAGGCCTGACGGTAAACGAATTCCACGGGACGGTTGATGACATCGGCACCCGGATCCCCTCCTTTGCTACTCGTCCTTTCGGTTTCACTGAGGGTAGTGCCTGTTCGGTCAATAGCCGTCTGAAATAGGATCACACGACGATGTCGTCGGTGCCAGCTGTTTGTCCTTCGGGCAAGTGGTGCGTACAGCATGACATCTTCTGCCAAATGTGCAAATGCCAAATCAGCTTTCTCGGGAGGGGATCAATCGAGCAGGCTTGTACAACCTCACACATGACTAACAACACTATGGAGGCCAGTCAATGGCTTCAACTTCGCCATTGGCGATCATACTCCTTATGAATTCCACAAGCTGGGCGACGGCAGATGATTGTACTTTAAGCCCAATTTCAATGTTTTGGTGCAATCCGTGGTAGGAAAAATTAGCACTTGTTACCAGGGCACTTACACCGTCAGATACGAGAAGCTTTGCATGGAGAATCGACGTATCATCTCGACGATCTGTTTGACGGCTAAAGATGGTCGGCGACCCCGCCAGTGTTGGCCAGATCGATCGGAGAATGTGCAAGTCCCTCCCCAGCTCGTTGCCAATAATTGTTACCTGCACACCACGGTCCCTGCGTGCGGCAGCAAGATATTCCACAAAGGATCGAGCACCTTCAGTAAAAACATATCCAACGACTAGGATTTCCTTCCGAGCTGCCTGGACAAGCTGTACCGCCGCGGCAAAAGTTGACCGAACCGGCACTCCAAAGCGTGATGGAGCCGTGCAGACTACTTCGACCCTCTCATGTCCAAGGAACTCCATCATTCGCATTTGAGCAAATGCCTCCAAAGCAATCGAGAGGTCCCTGCCAGTTAGATTCGAACCGCGAAGTATCTGTTCCAACGCGCGAACAAGCTGTGACGCATCGACTGTTGGAATGTGAAGGGCTCGCTGGAGTAATCCGGCGCTCGGTTCCTGCACAGGGCTGCTGTCGAACACGATCGCAAGATCTCCGAGTTGTTCTGCGCTCAACCGAGAGACGGTATTGGCCAGCGCAGTGATCCATTCAAAATCGGAAGGCAAATTGTTACTCGTCATAATCGAAGTAGCCGGTTCGCTTCTCACTGGGCAAGCTCACCAGCATGCCGCGGTCAAGCAGTCTGTTGCCGAATTCACAGGACGTTTCGGAGACCATCGCACAGGCATGGCACGCTGCTCCATTCATACGCTCGGTGCGTCGAGGATCATGTTCGCGGCACAGCGGATCGCTTGAACAGATTCTGGCAAGATCCAAAGACGACCGTAGCATGCCTTCAAAGCGAGAGGGGACCCGGGTTTGCCTCACAAGACCGCCTAAACTGCCGTCGCTGTCGGGAGTGGAAGTAAAAATGAGCAGTCCAGCCATGTTCTCGTCAGCGTAGATTCGCTCGCGTAGTGAGGCCGAGGAATATCCGCAGTCGAGCGACATCTGTCGAACAAGAAGATGAGCCAGTGTGTGCAAGAGGACAAGCCTTGGGCCTTGTGCTTTGAGCTCTGAGAGTTGCCTGCTTTGCCGCCAAGTCGAGTACGCTCTGATCAGTATTCCTACACGGTGTTTCACGGATTCGAGCTGTTCCCATTTCCTGAGACGGTCGAGGTTTAGGCGCAGAAATACGCCCTCTCCGAGATTCTCGACCGCTGGCAGCCAGTCAAGTTGCCTGGCTGAGATCTGCGCCGGTTCCACAGTGAGACCCTGTTCTTCATTGAAGACTTCCATGGTGGGATCCATCTCAGGAGCCTGAATCCTGGTGAACCCAATCAGAGATCGGACTTCTCGAAGACGGGGAACGGCTATGACATGTGAAATACATTTGGCCACAAGAGGAGATATTCGCTCTCGCCACGCCTCAAAGTAGGAGCTCACGTGATCCTGGTCGGCGTTGAAAACATCATACTCTTCGCGGCGGATTGAAGGTTTTTGGTTCTTGAGTCTATCGAGCTTGGCGATGCACTCCTTAACCGTCTCTACATCCTCACCGGGGAACCGTGACTGAATGACAGCTGGCCAAGCCTCCAGCGGCAAAGGAACACGGAATTGCCCCCACCAGGAGGAAACTTCTGCCTGAAGCGGGTCAGACCAGGGGGGAATTGACAGCGCACTCCGAACCACTGAAAAGTACACATTCGAAGCGCCGCGCTGCAGCGCATACAGCCGTTCCGAGCATTCCTCTTTTTCATCGTTCAGCCAGGGTCGCTGCCCCTGACAGGTGCAATGCGCCCCGGCCATCGCATCCTTTCCGAGAGCACCCGAGAGGGTTTGCACGCGTCCACAAGAACATTCAACATCCAGATCACCGAGTGCTGCAGATCGCCCTTCACCTCTCAGGTATAGGTTTCCGCCACCGCAGTTCTGGCCCCGATGAACCCACCGATACCATGGGAAGTCGTCGATGTGCCCCTTCGGGCAGGCTGCCACAATTCTGGCGGGATACGTGAGCATGTTGCAGGAATCGCAGCGTGGCACCGGAGGGAGATCCGGGTTCCCTCTGGGCCAGCGGAATTGATCCGAAAGACGGCAGCATCTGGGGCAGACGCGCCAGCGTGGGAATCGCACAAACGGAATGTCATTCTGCCTGAATGATCCCACTGGCGGCGTGCGGAACTCGTTGACCTTCAATGCCGTCTGCAGCCGAGGCTCGCAGATTTTCTTATGTGGCTTGTAACTTTCGAACCAGCGTTCAATGCCGGCGATCATCACCGAATCATCCGGGAGGTCGACGATAGAACCTGGACCAAAGGTAGTGATGATTTGACTGGGCCGAATACTCTGTTTGTTCATTGGCGACCTCCCGTCAATCCAGATCGCCTGAAGTTCTTGAAGTACAGTCCAGAAGTTTTCTCCACTTCACGAAGGGAATTCAGCGTGCTCTTCGGGAACTCTCCGTCTTGCCCTTCCTCCGCAGGTTGGAGTAGCCACGTTGGAAGTGTCCTGATTCCTGCCATGGCCGGGGGACGGTACTTAAGATCTGTTCCGTGCCGTACCTGCTGTTCGACCCACCCGTCGATGAACGCTTCAAGTCGGTCAGATGCGTCCTGGTACTCGTCAGGGTCATTCCGCTTCACGCGCTCAAGAAGATAGGCAAGGACCTCTTGTACAAAAGGGTCCTGACGGTCGAAATTCTGTGCGCCATTGTTGCCTGACATCCGTGGATCGAGCAGCCGCAGCAAGCTGATAAAAACCGCATGGAGGCCCTTGTCCCTCGCACGAGGCGAATAAGGCGTGACGCTGCTCGCCTCCACATGCCGGTACAACATCGAGTGGTAGGTTTTGAACCGCTCATAATGTGACAAGTCC
>JBGPHY010000682.1:0-3559 GCA_041484625.1 Terriglobia bacterium
AACCTCTAGTTTGAAAGGTCTCGTCAAGCCGCTGTCTCTCCACCGGACGGCTTGGTGCCGGAGTGATCAAATGGGTGGAATGAAAAAGGGGCGCTGCGCACGAACCTCTTGGCTGATTAACACCGGCTAGAGTGTTCTTCGTCCCTTGTGATCGGTGGAACATCAGACAGAATCTCAAGTGTCCTGGGCGACGGAATAATTGACCATGAGGGAATTTACTACAAAAGATCCCACCTCCATCCTAGTTGTCGATGATGAAGAGGGTATCAGGAATTACCTGAAGACCCTCCTCAAATTAAAGGGCTACGAGGTTCAAGCTGTGGCCAGTGGCCAGGAGGCTTTGGAATACTACAGCAGCAACCCGCCTCCATCCTTGATTCTGCTTGACATCCTGATGCCCGAGACTGACGGTTTGGAAACCCTGAAGCAGTTACGCAAATTAGAACGGGAAGTCCCGGTGATCATGCTTTCCTGCATCGGCGAAACACGCACCATCGTGGAGGCTATGCGTTCGGGGGCCACCGACTACTTGAACAAGCCCTTTGAAGAAGCAGAACTGGAAATTGCCATTCTCAAGGCGCTTGACCGCAAAAAACTGGTGGAGGAGAACAAACTGCTCCGCGCCCAAAACCGGGAGCTTTCCGAGCCGTACCGCTTCATTGCCTCCACCCCCAAGATGTTGCGGATTAAGGAATTGATTGCCCAGATTGCCAACACCGATGTTGCCGTGTTCGTCGAGGGGGAGACCGGGGTTGGGAAGGAGATTGTGGCCCGCGAAATTCACCAGGGCTCGGCCCGGCGGGAGAAACCCTTCATAAAGGTGAATTGCGCGGCGTTACCCTCGGAACTGTTGGAGAGCGAGTTGTTTGGCTACGAGCGCGGGGCTTTCACCGGGGCCTTCCGTCTGAAGCAGGGAAAGTTCGAGTTGGCCAATCTCGGGACCTTGTTCCTGGACGAAATCGGGGACATGGCTCCTTCGTTGCAGGCCAAACTGCTTCATGTGCTGCAGGACAGCGAGTACTCGCGGTTGGGCGGTAAGAAGAATGTTGTTGTCGATGTACGCATTATCGCAGCCACCAACCAGAATCTGGAAGACGCCATGAAAGAGGGCAAGTTCCGGGAGGATCTTTACTACCGGCTCAATGTGGTCAATATCAACATCCCGCCTCTTCGGGACCGCAAAGAGGAGATTCCGCTGCTCTGTGACCACTTCCTGCGCAAGTACAATCGAAAATATAATAGCTCCATTGTCTCCATCAGCCAACGGGGGATGCCTTACTTCGTGCAATACGACTGGCCAGGGAACATCCGAGAACTGGAAAACGTCATCAAACGGTTGGTTATCCTAAACAACGAAGACCAAATCCTCGATGAACTGAAAGGGAAGATCGAGGCCCAGAATTCGGTCCAGAGGCCGCTTCAGCACCCCCGCCATGCCGAGCTGTCCAGTGAGGATTCCACCGGGGTCAGCCTTAAAGACATGAGCAAGACACTCACTTCCACAGCGGAGAAGGAGGTCATATTGCGAGCCTTACAGGCGACCCAATGGAACCGCAAACAGGCCGCGATCATGTTGAATATCAGCTACAAGACCCTTCTGAACAAGATCAAACGGCTGGATATCAAGTAATCTCGGGTTCTCCCCAGGGCCGTGGCCGTCATCATCAGCTTGCCTCAAGATCGACGCGGAACCCTGACAGATCCAGGTCAATCGAAGTGACCGACGACACCAGCACTGGGAACTCGACTCCGCACCTTCGGCCAGAGTCACTTCACGACAAGTTGAATCAGGGACAATAGGCTGGACGCAGTAAAGGGTTTGGGCAGAAAAAGGACGCATCCCGAGGCGAAACTCCTCTTGACAATGTCCACCTCTTTGCTGGCAGTCACCATGATGATGGGAAGATCTTTCAGTTGGGGGTCATTTTTTACCGTCTGCGCGAGCATGTTGCCATCCATATGGGGCATCATTGCATCTGTAATTATGGCGTTGAACCGCTCGGTCTTCAGAAGAGCCATGGCCTCTTCGCCGCTGAGCGCAGTGGTGACCTGATAGTCCTTCTGGCTCAATATGGTTCGGATGAGCGTCAGAATGTTTGGATCGTCATCTACAACCAGAATGTGTCTTGCATCCATGGATTCGATTCTTATACTGGAAGGTTTTCCGCGGGAATCTGGCTCGCGAACCCAGTGGGCTCATTCTAATCCAATGTCATGGAAAAGCAATACCCAATCTCGCGGAGGCTGATTTGAAACATCCGCACCTCGTCAGGCGGTTCACCGAAATATCTCCGAATGGGCTGCCATGGAGTCGGCCTGTACCGTTTCCAGTCGACTGCAATGGCAGATCCCTGGCCCGGTGGATTCGACTATCCGGATCAACACTAACCTATTGCCTCCGCTCATGGCCTGCGGGGTTGATCTTTTTGTTAGCGGCATGGCCGCTCTGGGCCCAGACAAGTTCCTCATCTTCACTGGAAGAAGCCCGACGATTGCTGAAGCTGGGGAAACTAGCAGAGGCCAAAAGCCAAGTGGAGGCGGTCCTGAAGCAGAGGCCCGATTCGCCGCAGGCCCTGGACCTTCTGGCCCAAACTTACCTGCTGGGAGAGGACACCGAAAAGGCCTCTCAATCGATCCGTCAAGCCTTGAGAAATCATCCGGAGAATGCCCAGGCCATTGCGACTTACGGGCAATGCCTTTTTCAGACGGGGAATTTCCGGGAAGCTGAGCAGCAATTCCGGAAGAGTCTTAAGCTGGACCCCGGAGGGGCCGATGCTCACCTGGGGATGGGACGTATCCTGCTCAGTCGTATGAAAACTACGGAAGCACTGGAATCCCTTCAGCAGGCTATGCGTTACTCGCCGGATCTGGCCGAGGCATACTTTTTTGCCAGTGAAGCGCATGGGAACGACCACAATCTCAGCCTGCAGGTCCAGTCTCTGGAAAAGTACATCTCCCTCAACCCGCCAATTCGACCCGAGCGGCTGTTGAACGCCAAAGCTCTGGCGCAATTCTTCCACAGCTTTGAAAAGGAGCCCTTCAGTGAGATCTCCGACAAGTCCCGTGGTTATTCCCTGGATGTCCGACCCTTTTACGGGTTAATGCTGATCGAGACCCGAGTCAATGGAGAAGGACCGTTCCGATTCCTGATCGACACCGGGGCTACCTCCACGGTCATCTCCAACAAGCTCCTGGGTCAGTTGAAGGTACCGCCTCTAGCCACCACGGTGACCCGCTGCGTGGGTGGGGACGGCAAAATCGGCACCCAACTGTGCAAGCTTTCCACTCTGGAAATTGGAGATTTAAAAATTAAGAACCTGCCGGTCTCCTCTTTTGACAATGCCATCTTTGCCGAATTGATCGACGGTGTGCTGAGCACCTCCACGCTGGCGGACTTCATCATCACACTGGACTATTCAGACCTTAAACTGAACCTCAGCCCGAGACCATCCCCTTCGACCCCCGTGCCGAAGCCTGCCAGTCCGGCAGCTGGTCTTCATGGCGAATTCCGGATTTTTGGCAATCTCCTCCTGGTACCCGTCTCAATCAACAATCAGCC
>JBGPHY010000683.1:0-3556 GCA_041484625.1 Terriglobia bacterium
GGTTCGCATTGCTTCGGCGGAAAGTTCTCCGAGCCAGCCGCCCTTCCGAAGGCTGCCCGAGAACGATGCGTCAGGGGTTTTTTGGTTTCCGAACGACGTCTCCAAGGAGAGTGAAGAGTTACGAGGCTGGCGGGGAAGGATGTTGATGACACCTCCCAGGGCGCCCGTGCCGTAAAGATCCGACATCCCTCCCTGCACGACCTCCACCGCTTCGATCGATACTTTTGGAACGCGGTCCCAATAGACCCAACCGCCAAACGGATCATTGAGCGGCAAGCCGTCATCCAGGACAATGGCGCGGCTGGCCCCGCTGGAACCCATTCCCCGCAACGAGACTCCTTGCGACGTAGGATTGGACGTGAGGCTCCCGGTTCTTCGGAACAGCACAAAACCCGACACCTGGCGGAGGGCGCCATCCAGAGTCAAAGCCGCAGTGTTTGACAGATCTTCATGCGTAAGTACTGATGTGCTTTCGGCTGTATCGCTCACGCGTTGACGAGTCAGAGTCGCTGTAACGGCAATTCTCTCGGAGAGGTGGGCAGGCGTGAGAACGATCTCAAGGGTAGCAATGCCCTGGCTGTCGGTTCTCCAGGTGCGCTCGACCACTGCGAAACCGTCTGCTTGAACTTTGATGGTCCCCCCTGATACAGGCACGTCCTTAAAAGTGAAATGGCCTTGTTCATTGACGGTTTGATCCCTCTCAAAGTTGGTACCGGCTAGAATAACTAGCGCGCCAGGGACTTCAGCACCGCTCGAGTCCTTCACTATTCCGTTCACCTCATAACGGCCGCCATTCTGGCCGGCAGAGAGCGTTGAATTGAAGAGGCAAATGGCAGCCAGGAATGCAGCGAACTGGAAGAAAACTCCCACACCAACCTTGTGCTCAGCGAATATTGTCCGGGTTCGTTTGGTGTCTAGTCTCATTCCGATCCATTCCTACTCCACTGGGTGGGGAGCAAACTCTACCCGTCCTACAGCTTTCCTTGGGACTATGGCAACCCAAAGCACAAGATATTCGGACCGACCGCAATCGCCACAAACTGTTTTTCGCCGGCGGTATAAGTCATAGGAGAAGCCTTGTTGATCCCATTGGTCGGGAAGTGCCACAAGGTTTTCCCATCTCGCTCATCGACGGCCACAAAATCTCCGCTTGGGTCTCCGTATAAAATAACCCCCCCAGCTGTCGCCAACACTCCCGCCACCCTCTTGCCCTCGACGGGTCCGACTTGTTTTTTCTCCCAGACTATCTCTCCAGTATCGATGTTGAGGGCACGCAGGACCTTCTTCCCGGGATCTTCCTGGGGATGCTCAGTCGCTCCACCGCCAGGCGAAGAAAGTTTGACGGTGCACTTCTCAAAGGCCATGACGTAGTAGAGACGCGTCCTAGGGCTGAAGGCAGTTGAATTCCAGTTGGTCGCAGTTTCCGGGCAGCTAAGGGAACCCTCGGGCAAAAGCTGTGGTCGTCCGTCAGGGCCAATTCCACTCGCCCAAGTCAGGCGCTCTACGAATTTCTTGGCCAGCAGAATCTGGCCGTTGGTTCGGTCGAGCACATAGAAGAACCCGTTTCGATCCGCATGCAGCAGAAGTTGTCGATCCTGTCCTCCGTACGGCACATCGACCAATACGTTGGGCTCGGTCGCGTCCCAGACATGAACGTCGTGGGGAGTAAATTGATAATGCCACTTCAACTTTCCGGTATCAGGGTTCAGGGCCAGAATGCATTCGGTAAAGAGGTTATCACCGGGTCGATCATCCCCGTCGGTTGCCGGGTAGGGAGTGGCCGTGGGCCAGTAGAGCGTGTCGGTCTCCGGATCATAGCTGCCCGTCACCCACGTTGAGCCGCCTCCGTAGAGAGGTTCTTTCCCCTTCCAGGTGTCATAGCCCGGTTCCCCTTTGCCGGGTATAGTCCAAAACCGCCACACACGTTCGCCGGTCGAGGCCCTGTAAGCAGCGAGAAAGCCACGGACACCCCAGTCAGCGCCGGACACGCCCGCAATGACCATATCCTTGACGACCAGCGGGGCGACAGTAGAGCCGTAATGCTGGGGCTCATCCGGCATGACGGCTTCCCACACCAACTGGCCCGTGATGCGGTTCAGGGCCAGCAGATGCGCGTTATCGGTCACCATAAACACGTGGTCCCCAAGAATAGCCATGCCGCGGCTGGTGCCCAGCGATGCGTCTCCAACCAAACCCGGAGTGCGAGGTCGGGAATACTCCCAGATCTCGCGACCTGTGAGGGCATCTAGCGCAAAGGCTTGGTGCGGGCCCGTTGCGTACAGGATACCGTCGGCAACAATAGGCGTCACCTCTAACCCGAAATAGCGCATATTTTCGACAAAATAAGGCGTATGAGGGAGAAACTGCTTCCATAGAGGAACTGTGTAGACCCACTTCATGACCAGTTCCTTCACATTCGCGGTATTGATTTGGCTGAGTTCGCTATACCGGTTTCCGCTCAGCTTCCCGTTGTAGCTCGGCCAGTCACCTGGCCTTGGAAGCACGATTCTGGAGAAATCGAGTCCATCTGTCGTCGAAGAGCGAGAAACAGCAGGAACTCCCGGCTTTATGCCTGTCATTTGGCCGAGGTAGGCGATGAGATCTCGCAATTCTTCGGGGCTAGCTTTTACGGGCTGCATCGGAGATTGTTTTTCGTATTTGATTTGCGCGATTTGGTCTTCCTGAAGAAGGTGGAACCTTCCCTGGAGATCCTGTACCTGGATGTCAAAATTGCTCTGGCCTCTGGCGAATCCATGGAGTGTCCGGCCATCCTGTAACTGCACGGTGACGAGCTCGTACCCGGGAGCAATACGCGCACTGGGCACCAGCAACGCCTCTCGAATCTCACTGATTGTCATTTCGTTCCCTGCATTCGAGAGATCCGGGCCGATGGGTTCTCCTTTGCCAGCAACCATATGGCAGGAGGCGCATCGACCCGGACCGAAAAAGAACCGCTCTCCGGCTGCTGCGTCGCCAGATACTTTGCCTTTAGCGCTCGGAGAATTCAGCGAGTGGACAAAGGCTGCAAGGGCATCGAGTTCGTGGCCAGGCAGATCGAAAGCCGGCATTCCTGACGATGGAACTCCCTTCTGGATCAAGCCGCGCAACTGCAGGATGGATCGCTCGCGAAGGCTGCGGCTGCCAACCAGTTCAGGACCACGGTCGGTGCCAAGACCGTCTGCTCCGTGACAACCGGCACAGCGCTCCGCGTACAGGGTCTTGCCTTCTATCGACTTGGGGGTTGCCAGAGGAAGATTCTGTCCCAGCAGGAGTGCCGGGCCCAAGATGAGCGACACGATCAAGGTCCGTGTGCTCTGCTTCCCCGGCCAACGGTAGTGAGAAGGGCTTTCATTCTCCTCGTTTGTCATAGATCAAAACTCCAGTCCTTTCCAAAGCCAAAAAGGGAGCGACATCTTCTTAGTCATCTTTGAGATTCCCGTAGAGTAGAGGAGGAACGGTATTGATTAGGCTTCGACATACTCTGTTTCAGGGTTTCCCCGGCTGTGTCTCACGAGTCGCATGCCTGGCCGTACCGCCGCCTCCTCCCTCCTCAAAC
>JBGPHY010000684.1:0-3554 GCA_041484625.1 Terriglobia bacterium
ATGGAGACATCCAAGGGCGAATCCGGAAAACGTTAATGATGCAAGATGAATTTTGGCCTCCCTCGGATTGTCTCACCTCGTTTGACCGGTCAAAACAGATTACTGGCGATCATGCACGCTGCACCGGCGCTTACCTCTGCGATGATGATGCCCGTCCTGCCCGGCATTTCTCCCAAGGCGATCAGGCATACTTCTTTTACGAGTTTGAATTGCGAAGAGAGCTTGAGGTTCCAAGTGGTGGTTTGGAATTCCATGCTGCCACTGGTCATGTAATCCATGGCAAGAACAGCTTGCAATCCGAAACACTCGTGCGTTCCCCGGTCCCGGCGGGATCACGCCTGCGTTTCCATCAGACTATCAGTTTGGACGTCGGTCCAGGCGAATACTTCTTCACAGTGGGACTGGCATCGACGAACAGTAGCTCTTACCTGGAGTATCGGACGGGTTTGTTTAACCATGAAGATTTTGCACAACAAGTCCACGAGCATTGCCGGGCCATTGATGTTGGTTCCTTCACGGTCGGGTTCGAAAAAAATGGGAAGTTGTCGCATCATGGCATTGCCAATTTACCAGGGAAATTTCAGGTGAATGTCGTTGAGAGTGGGGACCGTGCAGAATCTGATGGCGAGGCTACCTCTCAAGAAAAAGACTCCTGCCCGACGATAATTCATATCACTCACTGGAAGGCGGGGTCACAAAGGATCCACAGAATCTTGCGTGAGTGCGTGCCGGATCTCATTGTTAGCCCCCAGCCTGGGGAGACTCAATTCCGCCATTGGCCTGTGCAGGCTGAAAAAGTCTACCCGACCGTATATGTGACAAGACATGAATTCAGTAAAGTGCGGCTGCCCCCCAACCATCGGCGATTCATCATTATAAGGGACCTGCGAGATACTTTAGTGTCGGCCTACTTCAACATGAAAATCTCTCACCCCATCGTGGACATCGGGCGCACTAGACTGCGCAGGAAACTTCAAGCCTTGGACTTTGATGAAGGGCTAATCTACCTGATGGATGACTGGTTGGTACCCTGTGCGAAAATCCAAATATCCTGGCTTGAGTCTCAGCAAAGACTGATACGTTATGAAGACCTATTGGAACATGATTTGGAAATATTGGAGCCGTTGCTCCTCGACGAATGTCAGCTTAAGGTGTCTCGCGAGCGACTTCATGAGGTGGTCCAGGGCAGTCGCTTCGAAAGAATAACGGGCGCCCGCCAACGGGGGGGGAGGAAGATGTCACTGCGCATGAACGAAAGGGCATAGCTGGTGACTGGAAGAATTACTTCTCCAATTCAAACATAGATTCCTTCAAGAACATTGCGGGTGACCTCCTTGTGCAGTTGGGATATGAAAAAGACTTAGATTGGCACCTTTAACCACTGGGTAAGCAAACCTCGGCCTTTACGGAAGGGAGGCCTCCGAGCCATCCACCGTTTCGGATTTGGCCATGTTTAACGAGTCGGCCAGTTTCATCTGGCCTAACTTCAGTGAAAGTTTTGAACTTTCGAGATCGGTAGCCACTTCAGACGGAAAGGCGACCCTGACCCAATTTGCCGTATGTGACAAGAACGGATTGCCTGCTACGCCCTTCCCGCAGGGCCAGGAAGCACATTTCTATTATGAGTTTAAAGTCGAACAGCCCTTGGCTTCGCCCATTGGTGGCGTGATGCTGTTTGACAGCTTGGATAGGCCTGTTCATGGAAAGAACAGTATTCAACACGGAGTCCAAAGTCCTGAGGATGTCCAACCAGGCACGTTATTGCGTTTTCACCAGACCATTAGTCTTGATCTATGCGAGGGCGAATATCGGGTTGTTGTGGGCCTGGCTTCCACGGATTGGGACACTTATTGCGGATATAGTAGCGGAGTATTGACTCATGGTGAACTTCATGGCAGGTTAACTCAACACTGCCGGGTGCGGCTTGGTGACGACTGCAAATTGGTAGTGATTCTTCCAGAGACTGGTAAGCTTCTGCACCATGGGCTTGTCAATCTGCCTGGTAGCTGTTCTCTGGCGGTCCTTCCTGACGGTCAACCGAGACCGCAGAACTCCATCGAGCCCAGCCAGAACAGAAGCCAAGCTACTTTTGAATCTGCGACCGTTGCTCCCGTTAACAGGGAGTACGAGTCGAACCTTAAGGGGGAGCCAGACACATCTGATAGTCCTGGAATCTTGACTAAATGCCGATTGATCTATCTTAGTTCCTATCCGCGCTCAGGTAATCAATGGTTTCGCAACCTAATCGAGCACTATTTTGATCGGCGTGTGTCTTCGCTCTATCCTGAGCCAGGTTGCGGGAATCTAGAAATGAACCTTGACGGGTCCTTCGGTTCTACCTTCAGCGAATTCCAGACAATCTATCCTCCTGTGACGACTCTGAGGCGTCTGGTCCACGGCTGCGGGCCGATACTCGATGTGCAGGCACGTGACATGCTGACCCGCACCGACGAATACTTTTTTGTCAAAACTCACGAACCGCCCTTCGATCAATACCTGGACAAAGAGGGAGTCATCTATATTGTGAGACATCCTGGGGCCGCGATCTGGTCCTATTTTCACTATCTACAGGACTATCATTCGAATACTGCCTTAGAACTGACTCTCGAGGAGGTCATCTTAGGAAACGTGACTGCAGGATCCTGGAGTGATCATGTGCAAGCCTGGCTGAAGCTCAAAAAGGCCATGGATGGCAGGTTCTTACTTTTCCGATATGAAGAGCTGCGCTCAAAAGAGCATAGTTTCTGCAAGGTTGTTTCCCTTCTCACCGGTTTACCGTGGAGAGGTTCAATTGGTTTCTTCCCGAGTTTCGAGCAGTGGCACAACACGGCCCCTAAGCTCTACCGGTCCGGGAATAATGAAGAATGGAGACAATTTTTTTCCGCCCATCAACTTGAGCTGTTACGCAAGTGTCACTTTCACGCGGCGGAAAAGCTGGGCTACTTGCTTGCTTAAGACCTACCGAGCATGGCTCCGACATCCGGAAAATCATTCCGGACGGGTTCTAGGTGGGCTGTCCTTTGGGAGTGCCCTTGGAACTTATAAAGTTGCACGATGAGCAGATTCTTTCAGGTTATGCTGCGCTGTCTCGAATTTATCCCCACGTCCCTTCATTGATCATGTGGCGTGGTTGGGAATACGCGGCTTACCAGCGATACCAATTGAAAGAGCCGGTACTTGATGTAGGTTGCGGGGACGGGAAGTTCTTTCACCTATTATGGCCGCAAATAAGGCTCGTGGTCGGTGTAGATTCCGACCGAGGCGCGTTGGCTGCGGCGCAAGAGGCGGGTGTGTACACTGAGGTCCTTTTGACATCGGCTCACCAATTGCCATTCCAACCTAAATGTTTTACCTCTGCCTTTGCCAACTGCTCCTTGGAACATATGGATCATTTGGACAAAGTGTTGCGAAACATTTTCTGCAGTCTGCAGCCGGGTGGAACATTCCTCCTCAGTGTCGTCACCGACAAGCTGGTTGAATGGGGGAGTTTACCGCTGCTAGTCAAATTGGTCGACGAACCCGAGCAAACTCGGTCCTTACAGGCCGACTATGAG
>JBGPHY010000685.1:0-3552 GCA_041484625.1 Terriglobia bacterium
GGATTGACGTAGGGGCGGATTCCTGTGTCCGCCCCCCTGCGGGCGCACACAGGGGTGCGCCCCTACAGTTCGCCACGTTGCTCGAGCTGGCCATTCAGATTGCTGGTGCGCTGGAGGCGGCGCACGCCAAAGGGATCATCCATCGGGACATCAAGCCGGCTAACATATTCGTGACCGAGCAAAGCCAGGCCAAGATCTTGGATTTCGGTTTAGACCTGGTCAATACGGGGGCGCGGAAGTACGCCGCACCGGGAGGAACGTCGCTCTTGCTGGTTGGAGACCTTTCCAAAATCGAAACTGAAATTCGGGAACTGAAACTCAGTGAAATCGTACACCTCGATGTGGAGGGAAGACTGGAGCGAAAGAGGTAGTACCTGTTGTGAAACTCCCCGTTGGGAAAGTGGGAAGGCAGTCTGGTAGCGACTTTGGCCACGGAGAAACCGCCCGGAGGCTCCTAGAGGATGTCGAAGAAGTCCAGGGGAGTCGTCGCAAATGGAAGGCAGCGCTCCGTCGGCACCTTGGGGTCGCGACGGAGCGCGACCCTCCACCAACCAGAACAAAGCCACGGCCCTAGAAAGGTGACTTTCTAGGCACTTTCTCAGGCCTTCGAGGAGTTACCTGCTCTTGCGAGATGCAACGAAGGAAATCTCTACACGAGAATCTCCCACCAGCTTTGAAATAGCGATACATGTGCGTGACGGACGGCTGCCTTTGAAATAGGAACCGTAGACCTGATTCATGGCTCCGTAATCCTGGATGTCGGCCAGATAGACTTTCCCTTCAACAATGTCGGAGAAATCCAAACCCGCAGCCTTGAGGACAACACCCTGACCATCCATGACCTCTTTGACCTGCGCTTCAACTCCTCCTTTCGCAAATCCAGCCTTTCCGGATAAAAACAATCGGTCACCCAGCAGGACAGCGGGACTGAAGGGCATGCCGGGAGGTGTCCCTTCTGGTGTCACGATTTTTCGAGCGGTCGCAGTATTCTTAGCCGCCACCAGGGTGATCTCGATAGGTATTTCTCCTGGCAGGGCAGCGACTCCAACCGTCGCACGAACCGGGCGGTCTGACTTGAAGTAGGTTTTGTAGACTTCGTTCATCTTTTCGAAGTTGGCCATGTCAGTCAAGTAGACATCCGACTTGACCACGTTCGAGAAATCCAGGCCGGCAGCCTTTAGCACTGCACTGATGTTTTCCAGGGTCTGGCGCACATGGGCATCAAAGCTGCCGGAGGGGAATTCCTTGCTTAAGTAGTGGCGACTGCCCTGTCCCGAGAGGTAGAGGAATTCCCCGGCCATCACACCCAGGGTGTAGAGATCATTGGGCGAAGCCTTCAACCCTTCCGGGAAAAGGTACTTCCGGTCAGCACTGCGGGAGGCAATGAAAGTGATTTCTACCTGCGAATCTCCCGGCAAGGCCGGAACCGCAATGGTCGTGCGCGCCGGCGGATTCTGTGCGAAATAGGTTTTGTAGACCTTATTCATCGCTTGAAAATTCTTTATGTCGGTCAAATAGACGTTGGAATTTACCACGTCGGCAAAACTCAACCCGGCTTCTTTCAGGCTGATCCCACAGTTCTCCAGGGCCTGCCGAACCTGAGCCTCAAAGCCCTCCGGATGCTTGCCAGTTTGTGGATCCCGGCTGCCCTTTCCCGAAATGTAAAGCGTGTCTCCTGCCCAGATGGCCGAACTCAACGGGACACCGGAGCCTCCCCCCTGGGCCGCCGGCGCCGTCCCTGATCCTCCGGGTATGGTTTGAGTCGCCACCTTAATTGAATCACTTAGCATGAACACGCAAATGAGACCCGCGGTCGCCCCCATCCACAAACTTCGTCTGGTCATGACTGATCCTCCCTGCCTGGTGTTGGTAGATTAGTAAATGGAACTGTTCTTGAAACCTGCGCGCAGTGAATCTTATCAGGGTTACTTCGAGATCACAATCCATAGCGGATTCCTATATTCACCGTTTCTGACGACGTTGGATTTGGTCTGAGACTTGGTCTTGTTTTTGGGATGGGGTTACGCTACGATACGCGGGAACTGGAGTCTGGGAAAGGTGGTAGGGATCACGGGGTTGACACCCTGTGCTCGTAACTTCCCGCCTGTTTAGTTATCCAAGAACTCCCTGCATTTCGAGACCGCCTTTTTTTGAACCATGCAGTATTTGCATCTCCGGCAGGCTTGGTATGAGACATGCCTGAGGTGGTGTTTGTTCAGGATGCCCGCATAATGGAAACCTCTACTTCATCGGCGAACGCTTTACGGTCTTGGGAAGATGCTGACTGACCCATCCCAAGAGGCAAAGGTCTTCAAATGATCGGTTGGCACATTCTGGTTGGCGCCTTTCTCCTGGCGCAGGCAGTGCAGACCCGACAGTCGGCGCCGCTACCTGGATCTGAGGTGTGCGCCGGCTGCCACGATAGCGGGCGACGCACGAGCAAACGTGAGGCAGGCGTGCCGCCGCCGATTGATGCCACTGCGCTTCGAGCTTCCCCGCATGCCTCCCTGGAATGCACCAATTGTCACAGCGACTTGCAGGGCAAGGAATTCCCTCATGCTGAGAAACTGGCGCCAGTCGATTGCGGTTCCTGTCATCCGGACCAGCAGGCGCAATACGTTGAGAGTCTTCACGGGCGAGCAGCCGCACACGGCGACCGTCTGGCTCCCGGCTGTAAGACCTGCCATGGTACACATAATGTGTTTCGCCCCACGGCCTCCGGGTCACCCACCTCGACTATGGAGGTTCCGCGCTTGTGTGGGAACTGCCATCGCGAAGGTTCCCCGGTCCACTTGACGCATCAGATTCCCCAAGACAACATTCTGAGTAATTACCTGGATAGCATCCACGGCGAAGGACTGTTTCGCCGCGGACTCACCGTCACCGCCGTTTGCACCAGCTGTCACACTGCACATTTTGTTCTGCCGCACACGGATTCCCGCTCTTCCATTGCCAAGAAAAACATCGCGAAAACCTGCACGCATTGCCACGCCCAGATCGAGGTTGTCCACCGCAAAGTGATCCAGGGGGAACTCTGGGAAAAGCAGCCCCACTTGATCCCTGCCTGCGTGGATTGCCATTCCCCGCATAAAGTGAGACGGGTTTACTACTCGCAGGGAATGGCGGATCGGGATTGTCAGAGGTGCCACGGGAATCCTGAATTACAGGTAACTCGGGGCGGGGTCAAGGTGTCCCTCTTTGTGAACCAGGAAGAGCTGGTTCATTCTCGTCATTCCCGCATCGCCTGCGTCCAATGTCACACCGGTGGCACACCCTCCGAACTGCGACCGTGCCGTACGATGCCGCAAAAGGTGGACTGCTCGATCTGTCACGCCGAGGTGGCAGGCCAGTACCGCGAGAGCACCCATGGCCAACTGTTCGCCCAGGGCAATCCAGACGCGCCTGCCTGTGGCGATTGCCACAGCCATCACGGAACGCTGGGCAAGAGCGACTCCCAATCGCCCACTTTTTCCCGCAACGTGCCGGCGCTGTGCGCCCAGTGCCACCAAACCGGCAAGAAGGCCGCCGTCCGGTACACCGGCAAGCAGGACC
>JBGPHY010000686.1:0-3541 GCA_041484625.1 Terriglobia bacterium
CCTTCTCGGAAACGTTTCGGCCCGTCGTGGACAATCGCTCTTTGCTCTCTGCTGCCCTTTGGGCGATCATATCCCGGGTTTCGCGGCCCGAACGAGGCGCAAACAGCAAAGCAATGATGGCGCCAATGCCGCCCCCTACCAAGAAATAGGCCAGTTTGGAAATCGAGCTATTCTGCTCACTCATGGTTTTCCACCTCCTCCAAACTTCCACTCTAACAGCAATCCCAGGATCACGCTAGCAAAAATTCACCCCCTGGGCCCAGCTTCAGATGTCGGTTCTATAATCGGCGAAAAAGAGGGTTGCTGTCTGAAGTCAACCAGAAAAAGCAAGGTCGATAGGTCCCTATTTTTCCGGGGGATGAAAATGGAGAAAAACGCGCTGAGCCAGGTGGGACGGAATTTCACGCGAGAGGTCCTGGGCCGAGCACCGGGATATACTCTTCGTGCTGCCAAAACGAGTCAACAACCGTTTCATCGTTTTTTCCCCGATTCCGGGAATCGAAAGAAGCTCGGAAGTAAGAGTGCGATTTCTGCGCCTCTGGCGGTGAAAAGTAACTGCAAACCGGTGAGTCTCGTCTCGAATCCTTTGAATGAGGTGCAGGACGAGGGAAGTTCTGTCCAGGATGGTAGGATCCTCTTCGTTGCCACGGACATAGAGGATTTCCTCCTTCTTGGCGATGCTGGCTAAAGGCTGGGTAGTCAGGTCCAAATGGTCGAGTGCCTGGGCTGCAGCATGAAGCTGTCCCAGTCCACCATCTATCAAGACCAAGTCCGGCAAGGCCCTTTTCTCTTCCAGGAGTCGTTTGTAGCGTCGGCTCACGACTTCGTAGATGCTTTTGAAGTCGTCGGGGCCCTCCACGGTCTTGATGATGAACCTCCGATAATCGCTCTTCTTCATCTGGCCGGCTTCCCACACTACCATGGATGCTACCGAATCGGTTCCCTGAATATTGGAAATGTCGAAGCATTCAATCCGTTGGGGAGGAGACTCCAGGCCCAGGAGCGAAGCCAGGTGTTCGGAAATGGCCTTCCCATCCGATCCTCCCGTGCGGAACCGCTGATCGAAAGCCAGGTGCGCATTCCGCTCCACCAGTTCCACAAAGTCCCTCTTCTGTCCTCGCTGAGGGATTCGGATCCCCACTTTGCGGCCCCGGCGCTCGCCAAGGAGAGCCTCCAACAGGCCCCGGTCTTCGAAATCCACCGGGATGTAGACCTCGTCAGGAGTGAACTCCGAATCGAGATAATATTGTTTCAGAAATGACGAGAGAATCTCGCAGCCCGGTGTACCCGGTGAAAGGTCTTCCCAGAAATACTCCCGGCGATCGACTACTCGTCCGCCGCGCATGTGGAATAACTGAATGGCTGCTCGTCCTTCCTCTTGATAAAGGCCAAAAACGTCGAGGTTGTGCGTCTGGGTTGAAGCCATCTTCTGGGTTTCGGACAACTGTTCGATGGTTCGAAGTGTATCCCGATAATGAGCGGTCAGTTCAAAATTCTCCTCCTCAGCTGCCCTGCTCATTTTCTCAGTGAGACGGGTAGCAAGGTCCGACCGCTTTCCTTCCATGAAGAGCTTCAAATCCTGCACCCGGCTGACATATTCCTCCCGGCTGCAAACAGAATGCACGCACGGGCCCAGACAGCGTCCAATGTGGTAATCGAGACACACGCGGGGACGGTTCCCGTCCACCTCAATGGAGCAGGCCCGAATCTGAAAATGGCGGTTGATCAGTTTGAAGGTACGGGAGGCCAGATTAGCCGGGAAATAAGGGCCAAAGTAAGCCGCTCCATCTTTCTTAAACTTCCGGGTAACCAAAATACGAGGGTAGTCTTCGCCTAACGTGAGTTTAATGTAGGGGTAGGTCTTGTCGTCGCGCAGAAGGATGTTGTACTTGGGCTTGTGGCGTTTGATGAGGTTGTTTTCCAGCGCCAGGGCTTCCATTTCGTTGTCGACCAGGATGAAATCGACATCCGCTATCTCGGACCGGAGTGACTCCAGCTTGAAATCGCTCCGGGACTCCTGGAAATAAGACCGGACCCGGTTTCGCAGGGACTTGGCTTTGCCAACGTAGATGACCTTCCCTTCCACATTCTTGTGTAAATACACCCCGGGACCGATGGGGATTAAGGTCAGTTTTTCCTCTAAAGTATCCATCGCTGAATATCTTAACATGCATGGGAAAAACCTCGGTTTTCCCCAGAGGAAAAAACACTCAACGATTCTGCCACGACCGGAGTATATAAGAGTGTAAAGAGGAATCTCAGGCATGTGGGGTCGGCAGAATTGGAAGAATGGACCTTGACAATGATCCGAACCGAGCGGGATCCAGACCCCCAACCCGAAGCAGCAGGAGAGGTCCGGCTTCTGAGTCTGGCAAAGAGGGGGGACATCGGCGCTTTCCGCCATATCGTATTGCTTCACCAACGCCAGGTGTTAGGGACTGCACTCCGAATGCTCGGCCGCCTCGAGTTGGCTGAAGACGCTGCTCAAGAGACGTTTCTTCGGGTCTTCAAGCACCTTCAGCGCTTCGACGAGAGGCGCGAGTTTTCCCCATGGTTGTACCAGATCGTGATCAATGTGTGCAGAGATATGAACAGAAAGTCCCGCAAGGAGCCGCTCCTTTCCCTGGAAGATCTTCAGACCAAAGGAGACTCCCCCCTGGTCATTGACCCAATCGATCTGGAAGCAAATCTGGATGTTGCCAGGCAACGGGGACTGGTAAAAGAGTCCTTAAAGACCCTTTCAGAGAAAGAACGGGAGGCGCTGGTCTTACGGGATCTCGAGGGCCTTACCACCCGGAGAGACTGGATGTTCCTCCTCCCCCTGTCGAGAACATCGAACTAACCGCTTATCTTCTGGTGGCATCAGAACAGTCGGGTGCAAAGAATACGCCGGCAGAATTAGATGGGGTTATCAAACAGTTGAAAGGGGTGTTCCCATACCAGGGATTTCGTTTGCTGGACACTCTGCTGGTGCGCTGCCGCAATGGCAGAGATGGAGAAGTCAACGGGATCGCACCTTCAATTCCAGAGGATGTCAACAAAACCCTCTACCAGCTGCGATTTCGTTCAGTGACTCTTTTCCCGGATAGCACCGGAAAGCGCGTTCGCATTGATGGACTCCATTTAGGGGCAAAAATGCCCATCAAATCCGGTCCCAACAGTTTCAACTACATTGATACTGGTATTAACACTGACCTGGACCTTCGGGAGGGTCAAAAGGTGGTTGTCGGCAAAGCCACGGTTGACAATTCCAACAACGCCCTATTCTTGGTCCTGACAGCACGAGTGGTAGATTAGTCAGGTGTTGTTCAGGGTCAACTCCGCGGATGAGGGTAGGGGCGACCGGCCGGTCGCCCCTACGGTCGACCTTCAAATACAGAATCAGATTCTATCCTGTTGCCAATCCCCATCCACCGTATTACGTGGTTCCAGGCCCGGAACCTGGTGTAAACTCTGACCCTGGATGAGTCCGAATGTCCCTATCTTAATCACGATTGCCGCACTGATGGTTCCTGCCATCCGAGACGAACCCAAGATCGCC
>JBGPHY010000687.1:0-3537 GCA_041484625.1 Terriglobia bacterium
GGCGGCGACCTGGATTTCACCCGTTTGGTCGCCCTTGACAAGTTCCGCTTCATACACATACTTGGGATGGGCGAGTTTGACTACCTTCCCTTTCTCGCCATCCTTCTCAATCTCGGCGCGGACCTCGGATTTCTCGAGTTCCTTGATCCTGGCACCTTCGGCAGCCTTCTGGATCGCCTCGGCAGCGGCTTTGGGAACGTCCTTCATCTCCACTATCGTGGCGATGTCCAAGACAGTACCGTCCTGGGCAACTTCGATTTCACCTTGACCCGCCTTGAATTCGATGTCGTAGAGGGTAATGCCGGCTTCTTTCTCCACCTCCAGAGTGTCGATTTGTGCATGCGGGCGGTTGTCCTTAACTGCCTTGGCAACAGCGGGAGGTAGTTCGACCTTTGCTTGTTTTCCTTCCTTCTTGCCTTCCTGCGCGGCCCACCCTGTCGACACCGTTAGTACAAGGGCCATAGCGGCAACGAAGTCCAGCACCATCCAGTTAGTACGTTTCATCCTGGGCTCCTTTCCATTATTTCTTGTCACGTGGCGGCCACTGTTATTGCCAGGCCGACACTACGGGATACTGCTCCTGCTTTTGTAGCCACCATGCTAGAAGAGGGAGGATGAGAAGATGATGAGAAGAGAATTTTTTAATGAAACTACCCCCAGGGGCTCGGATAATTCGGATAATATTGATGAATGGCTTATAGTCTGATTGCAGAAGCATGCGAGAATTCACGGGTTCTCCGGCTAAAGGCATCTCAGCTAGGTTTCCTAACCACCTGGTATGTGTGTTCCGCAATGACACCCCACATCTGTGGGACGCTGGTTGCACAGTCTCTGCCTCAATGCCTCCCAAGCGGTTTGGCCAAGCTGAACTTAGATTTGCTCGTCCGTTTTGACAATGTGTACAACGTACCCGATCGCAATGACATCCATCGGGCCAGGGTGTGGCTTCGTCCCGGCTTTGATGTATCCCCCACCGGGTGGCTTCGTGTCGGCGCACGCGGCTCATTTGCGAAGAGTACCAACCGTAATGATCAGAACATTCCCCAGTTTGACAACTTTCACTCTGACGATGTGTCCCTGGACCGGCTCTACCTGGCCGGCGAGAGGGGAAGGCTGGAAATGTGTGGTGGCAAGTTCGCCATGCCATTCCGAGTGTCTGAGATGATCTGGGACCAGGACATTCAGCCACTCGGAGTCTACGCGGCGTACAGCCATCCCCTGTTCACGGTCCGCGGAGGCGTGTTCCACCGCTCTCATATCCACCACGATCGATCGACCATCGCCGTTGGTCAATTGACGCTGGTGCACAATCTGTCAGCCAATTGGTTTGGAGAAACGGATGCCGCCTTTTTCTCCTTCCACAATCTGAACCAGTTCCAGCCCGGCATGCATCGGCAAAATCGCGCGCATCTTGTGAATGACCATGAGGAATACCTGTCCGCCTTCGAACTGGCTGTCGGGCGATTCCGGGCCGAATACCGACGCTTTGCCCGCTGGCCAGGGGCGATAGAATCGAGCGTGGTCTACAATCTAGGCGCCAAAAACGAGCGGGGAGCTGTGGAAGTGGTGGCCCAGATCGGCAAGCTGGAGCAGCGTGGCGACTGGCAGTTCTCTTACAGATTCCAGCATGTTGGACGCGATGCAGTAGTAGGCGCCTTCTCGAGTGATGACTGGTGGTACCACAGCGACTTCCAGGGCAGCCGAGTGACCGCGGCCTTCAGATTTCTCTCGCATACATTCTTCCAGGTTGGGGCGGTCTTTCAGAAGAGGAATGGCACTGTCAACCTGGTCAAGCGCCTCCAGTTCGACCTGGGAATGAGATTTTGATTGCATAAGATGATAATGGGAAGCAGCGGTTTCAAGCGGTGATTGAATGAGCCTCAGAACATGGGATTGTCGAGACAGCCTTAAACAGAGTGGAAGGGCAGCAGTCCTTTGCAGGCTCTCTGTCCTTATTTTGTCGACCCTCTGCCTTTGTCAGCAGGTTCTCGTATCCCAGTCACTGGACGGGGTGATCGCGGGCAACGTGCAAGACTATGCGAGTTCCCGAGGTCTTGAGGGTGTCCACGTCGTGGCCCACAACTTGGATGGAGCATTAGTGGGTGGGGTCTTCTCTGACGATTCAGGGAACTTCCTGTTCCTGGCATTGGGGCCGGGTCTCTACGAGCTGGAGTTCCAGAAGTCGGGATACCTGGCCTATGAGGTCGGGCAAGTTCGTGTTCAAACCGGCAGGACCAGTTTTGTGGCTTTGAAGCTGAAGAACGGCCAGTCTGATCAGCAGCCTGTTGTTCGCCTCGACTGGTCCGGAGTCCCGGTGAATCCGTGGGGATCGGCCAACGGGAGCGTTTTTGATCGATGGCATTTTGACCATCTGCCAACCGCACGCAACATCTGGGCCCTTCTGGAAAATCAGGAAACCTCCAGTGTCACAAACCGGGTAGATGAAGGTGGGATCGCCACCGGGTCAGTTGTTTTAATCGGAGTGCACGGAAGCTCATGGACGCAAAACGGCTATCGGTTCGACGGGATTAACGTAACCGATCCCTTCGACAGCGGGCGGCCCCTGATCCATCCCGACCTTGGAAGTCTCCAGGAGTTTCAAGTCTCAACGGCGTTTCACTTGTCTGCGGTTCGCTCTCCGGGAGCCTCCTTCAACTTGGCCAGCCGCGAAGGCAGCTCAGTCCTCCACGGCCAAGCGGAGGGATACTACCTTGGCTCGCCGCTGCAAAGCAGCAATCTGGATGCACGACTCAAACAGTTCGGCTTTACTACCACTCCGCATTTCAAACATTTCGGCGAAGGTCAGTTTGCTTTGGGCGGACCTGCGCCCCACCTGGGCAGCTGGTCGTTTTTCACCTCGCTGAGTCTGCAACACTTGTCCAAAGTCGTGCCCGATTTCTCTGCAATCCCGACTACCAGCATTTATTCCGGGTTGATCCGGCTGGACGGAAGGCTACGACCACAGGACCAGCTTGCCATATTGATCACTGGACAAGTAGTCCGCAATTCCAATCTCGAGGCGAGGCCGGACATCTCGCCCTCCGCGACGCTTCGCGGGTATGACCGATTCGAAGTCATCCAAGGGCATTGGACCCACCGCCTCAGTTCCCGGACGGTTTGGCAGAGCCGCTTGGGTTTCTCGCACACTTCCCCCACTGACACCTTTCCGTCCGGCGTGAGCCAACCCAACCAGACCCAGCTTTTTACCGGAGCAATGACGGGGGCAGCTCCACTGGAGTCTGACTCAGCACGCAGCCGGTTTTCATTGATCGGACAGGGACAATCCTGGCGGCATCTTCTCGGGGATGGCTGGTACCACCAGCTCAATTTTGGTGTGGATCTGGAAGAGTCCAAGTCGACAGAAAGCTTGAGAGTTTTCCGCGACATCCAGCTTCTCTTTTTCCCCACGGACGTTCCGGCAGAGGTCATCCAGTACAACACTCCCAGTCTCACAAAGTATCGATTGCGCGAGTATTCCCTGTACTTCGACGATCATCTGCAATTGTTCTCCAGGCTGTTTGTTCGCTTGGGCCTGAC
>JBGPHY010000688.1:0-3536 GCA_041484625.1 Terriglobia bacterium
AAGAGGCTTCTCACAATAAGCGTCTTTGCCAGCAGTGACGGCTGCCTCCAGCTGGCGCGCGTGCTGATGATCGCAGGAAGCGATCATGACGGCATCCACGTCCTTCAGGCTGAGAAGCTCCCGGTGAGAGACAAAGGCGCGCGGTTCGCGTCCCCAGTCCTCTTTGACCGCGACTGACGCCCTTTCCCGTGCCACTCGCCAGGGATCACACACCGCAGTGACTGCAACGTTTTCGCTCCGGATATAAGGCAAGATTCCCTTCAGATGTGCATTGACGCCCCGATCCCCGCACCCGATGAGACCAATGGAAATTCGGTCGTTGGCGCCGAACGTGCGGGAATAATTCAAGGCGGAAAGCGCCAGGGCAGATCCACTTACCGCAGTGGTCTTCACGAAGCGGCGACGAGTAATGCGGGATGACATTTTCACCTCATTCATCGGACGGACTGCTCAGGGTCATGGCGAAGGATTGATGAAGCACAGTCTTAGTCCGAGAGACATCATAGATTATTTACCCAGTGCATCGACGGCGGCTATCCACTTATTCTTGCCGACTTGATGAACATCGACATGGTGCATGGCCTCGGCATTCCAGCCTTGCGACGAGGATTTTACCAAGGGAGCATCGATCATTTTTTCTGAATAGGTCTTGGTACTGATATCCGAAATTTGAAAAGCATGCACCTGATTTCCATATGTCGGGTAACAGTCCTGACCAAGCCGGTACAGGGATCCGTCGTATACGAAAGGTCTGCCGCCTGGTCTGGCGATACTCAGGTCCTTTTTAACGATCGGACTCAGAGGATGTTCGGTCCACGGTCCTTTCAGATCAGGCGCATAAAACAGCCGTAACGTCTCATTGCCCAGACGCACGATGAACATCCACCACATGTCCTTGTACCGCACTACGGTCGAACTGATGAAATGATCGCCTGTGAGTAAGTCTCCTTCGTATTTCCACTTATTCGGGAATTCAGTCGCTCTGTACAGCCGGACGGATGTTTCCGTATGAGCTTCAGGTATCATATAGTAATCATCCTGCCACTTAAATACATACGGGTAAGACAGCACGAACGGCTCATGGATGACAATCCGCCTGTACTTCCAGTCCAGGCCATTCCTGCTTTCCGCCAATCCGATGCCTCCCTGGTCGGTCTTGCCATCCTTAGCCGTAAAAAATAGATAATATAAAGAATCCGTAACAACCATGAATGGGTGGGCGACTATATCGACATCCAGGTCATTGACATCCGCCGCTGTCAACACCGGGTTTCTGACGTTAAGCGGGGGTGAGAGCTGAAACGGGGACGGTCCAGTATAGATGCCGATAGTCCAGGCGTTTTCCACGCTGGTCTTGGCAACAGATGGCTCTTGGCTGTCCGGCCGCAGTGAATCACGGGCGAAAAAGCGGTTATCGTTCAGCAGAATCCCACAGACATAGACCTCTATCGTCAAGATCAACGCTATTAGAGCTAAAAATGCACTTTTCATGTCGGGTCTCCTTGCAGACCCAGTAAGGCAAAGATGAAGAGCTCAGTCAAGAAATTCCTTTTCATTTCCTTGGGCTCCTTTCGCGCATTTTCAAGAACCAGCGCATGACCTCTTCCATGACGGATGTGTTCAGGGAATAAAGAATGGTTTGGCCTTGCCGCTCATCCACCACCAATTCGGCCTGTTTGAGGAGGGACAAGTGGTGAGAGATGCTCGGCTTACTGATTTGGAACTGGTCGGCAATTTCTCCGGCCGTCATATCCCGTCGGCCCAGCAGTTCCAGTATCCGTCGTCGAGTGGGATCAGCTAGAGCTTTGAAGGTTAACGAGAACGTCATGGAAGGTCTCTCGATTAGACATTTAGCCAATCATCTAAATCATGTCTTCTTTATTCCGGCCTTTGTGCGTGGTCTTCTTACCTGTCGCGATTCTGTTTGCCTGTGCCAGCGTCTTCGCGCAGGATGCCATCTCCTATCGACTGTTGAAGCAGCCTGGATATGTCGTCTTCGAGGACGGCACCACGCCCCGTGCCCGAGTGAGGGCCAACTATTACAAAACCGATGAGAGAGAGACGTGGGAAAAGTCTCCAGGCCAGATTTCTATCGAGTATGGTCTGCCGGCTTGGAAGGCTGAGTATGACGCCCTTTTTACGAAAATGCCCAACGGAAAACGCTGGAGGTTGGGGTCGAATTACTGGACGAACCTTTCCTCCACGCTGCCTTTCGAGGTCGCCGGGAAGAAGGTAAAGGCGGGCTATTACTATCTTGTGCTCGAAAAAACCCGCGAAAAACTCTGGAGCCTCATCGTGCTCGAACCTGCGGAAGTAACCTTGAGGCAGATGGATCCCTACCATGTAAACTTGCGGGACAGCGGGCCGGGAGTGGTGAGTATCCCGCTCGACTACGGGCTGGAGGAGCAGACCCTCGATAAGCTGCAGATCACGCTCAAACTAAAGGATGAAAACCCGAAACAGATGGCGATTCACATCCGCTTCGGCAAGCACCATTTCAGTACTCCGCTGCTGGCCGTGCATTTCTGATTACGGATCGATTCGCACTTGTTCCCGGGCGACAAGCGGCATCGAGCCAGTGTGGATCGATGCAGCACTTGTCAGCTGGCACGGACTCTCTCTGTAATGTAGTTCAGCCGGTCCCACTCGGCGTCCGCGGTGACCATATCGCTGACGCCAAGGATGAGACGACTCCTGCGGCTGTGGCGAGCCAGCAGGTCGTCAATAAACCGGCGAAACTGCTCTTCTGTTGAGCTTCCCGGACAAAGCAGAATCGAAGGGATGCCGCCCCACATCGTGATGCGGCCTTCAAAGGCCTGGAGCAGATCGTCCACGGTGCAACGGGTCATGGGAGAGGGACAAACCGAATCAGCGATGTCAAAACCGGAATCCAGAAATAGCGAAAGCAGCAGTCGGTTCTCTCCGTCGGTGTGCGTCATCGAATATTTTCCTTTTTGGTGCAGTGTCTTCGAGTACTCTCGCAGGGTGGGAAGGATGTGCTGCCGGAAAAACGCTGGATGGGTGATCGAGTCGTCGTAATTGCCTCCGAGGAGAACAACCTCTGCCGGTGAAGATGCCGCGATGTCCAGGATGCTTCGGAAGAAAGGCTCTATCTGCTCAGAAAGCTCCCGAATCTTGTCGGGGTAGTCAACCATGGCATAGAAGAACTGCTCCTCCCTCATCAACTCCTTCATGATGAAATGGACCGGGCCCGCCGAACCAGTGGTAAAAACCACCGCAAGGCCGCGTTCCCCAATCTCATCGCGAAGTGCGAGGTAATGCTGCAGCCTGGGCTTCACTTTCAAGCGAGAGAAAATATACCCCACCACTTCGAAATCCTGGGGCTTGCTGATGGCGTGTTCTGCGATCCAGGGTTGCGAAGCGCCGGCATCGAGCATTTCTTCGGTAAACACCAGTGCCGTCCTGATCGAGCCCACCGGAGTGTGGTAATCGATGACGGTTTCGTTGCCGTTTCTCGCTATCCGGCGATCCACGTCGTCATACTCCACCTCGTACGGGAGCGCCAAAGCGTTGAA
>JBGPHY010000689.1:0-3531 GCA_041484625.1 Terriglobia bacterium
GAAACCGATCGCTTGACTAAGCTTTATCTCCCAGGCCAACAGCTTCCCTCGGCGTTACCAGGTCTCCTCTTTTCTGTGCGACCAGCTAACCGGCAGAACTCCACTCCATGATTCAGGATCATTTTCTCCCGTTCCAGAAGCCCAATGACTGTTGGTCGGTTGTATCCTGAGGGCTGGCTTGCGCTACAATGGCCTGGAGCCGGCCAGCCCTTTTGTGTTCTGCGGCAGTTTGGTGCAATTACCTCTTTGAAAAGGGGAAAGGCAATTTCGGAGCGATCTTGGTTCTGGAGACGTTTCTCAAATTGTAGAAGTTCATTCTTACTTGGCAAAGGGGGCCATGGCGTTGTCTTAGTAAGGGGGAAAAATCGACTCAGGACAACCCCCTCACCCTCTTTAAAAAGGGGGAATTGGCCTGCGTCCAAAGGCCGCATTGTGTTCTTGGTGTCTTGGTGCCTTTGTGGTTATTCGATACTCTCGGCATTCGACCTCCAAGCTTTCGCCCAGCGCCCTGAACCGGTTGCGGCCGCTCAGATTCATGCCGACAAAGGTGTTGAATTGATGCAGTTGGGCCAACTGGTGCAAGCTGAAGCTGAGTTGCGTCAGGCGGTTAAATTGGTGCCGACTAATACGAACTTTTTGGCTCTTCTCGCGGGGGTCCTGGGGATGCAACGCAAGCTTGAGGAATCCAACCGATACTTCTCGAAAGTCCTCGAATTGGAGCCCCACAATACGGCGATTCGCAGGAACCTGGCTGCCAATCAATTGCAGATGGGAAAGCTCCGCGAAGCCAGATCCAATCTCAATTTGATTCTGAACAACCACCCGCAGGATCTGCAGGCCATGGTCCTGCTGGGAATGGCCAGTGAACGGTCCAAAGATTATGGCGGTGCCGTGAAGTGGCTGGAAGCCGCCTCAGGCTTGACTCGGCAACAGCCGGAGAGCCTCTGCGCTTTGGCGCGGTCCTATTACAATTTGAGGAACCGCATGAAGGCGCGAGAGACTTTGCGTCTGCTCTCCGAGCATTCATCCGGAGCCAATGCTATCTTTCTGGGCGGAAAAATCGCGGCGGAAGCCGGTGATGTGGAGACCGCAGAGCGGTTTTTCCTCTCTATAGCGTCCACTTATCCGGAACCACTCGACGTGAAATACGCGCTGGCATCGCTCTATTACAAGGCCCGGCGTTACCAGGAAAGCCGCCAGATCCTGCTCGATCTGATTAAGAACGGGCAGATGAACGGGGAGATCTTCAGCCTGCTGGCCTGGTGTGACTGGAAGACGGGGAATCCGGGTCGGGCGATCAGAGCCTTTGAGCAGGCTATTGAGATCGCGCCGTCCAATGAAGCTCACTACCTGGATTTCATCAGGATCCTCCGTGAAGCCGGGCGCTTGCCTGATGCCCTGGAATTCGCTAAGAAGGGAATTCTAAAATTGCCTAACTCCCCATCTCTGCAGGAGCTGAGGGGAGAGATTGAAACCAGGATGGGGCTTCATCGCGACGCGATTCTGTCCTTCGGACAGGCCGTGAGACTGGATCCCGCCTCACCTACAGCCTGGATTGGGCTGGGATTGGCCCAGGCCAACGATTTGAAGATAGAAGCAGCTATTACTACCTTCGACAAGGCGGTTCAGCGATTCCCACGGCACGCGCTGGTTTACCAGGAATATGGACGAATGCTGTTGATCCCGTGGGTCGCTGAAGGGAACCCCGGCAGTGAGCCTAGAGCCGTGAATCTGCTTGAAAAGGCGGTTTCCCTGGGCCCGTCACTGGCCGAACCTCATTACCAGTTGGGGAACCTGGCCCTCCAGAAGGGGAACACCGAAGAGGCCATGAAACACTTGAAGCAGGCGGCCCAGCTTGATCCGACCAGCAGCAAGACTCATTTTGCGCTGGAGAGGCTCTACCGCAAGCTCGGGCAGACGGAAGAGGTGGCCAGGGAGCATGAACTGTTTGAAAAACTTAAGGCGGAGGAAGACAAGAAAGAGAATATTCAGCCCACTCCTGGAGGAAAGAGTGAATGAAGAGCGGATGGGGATTCTCTGGCTCCCCACCGCCATGGTGCTTGTTTTGTTTATCGTCCTTCTTAGTGGTCATGCCGAGAGCGGCGAGCAGCACGATGTTTAATGGAGGGCGTACTCACGGTCCACCTCACTCCTTTCATGAAAATCCTCGATGAGAGAGCTAAGCCTTACCCAAATTTCATGAAACGCAAGATCATTATAGAGAAGCAGGCCTCGACAGTGCTGGCCCCGCCAGGGGTGAAATGTTCATAGAAATCGTAAAGGGAATGGACCCCAGCCCCAGCGCGGGCTGGATGTTCAGGGTGGCGCCCATTTCGCCCCGGCTGGGGCGAGGACCCAAAGACAAACGTGGATCTATAGACATTGGCCTCCTGACGGAGGCTACGCCCACTTCGTCATATGGATTCATTTTCATCCGCGGTGGTGAGCTTGAGAAGCTCATGGGGCACTTATATGAAAATACGCGCTTGGGTGGCCACGGTTACTTCGCTTTGGGCAGTAACCGTGGGGTTTTTGATCCTTTTGAAAAGCCCCCGATTGATTCAGGATACGAATCAATCGGGGTTGCCACTGACTTAATGTCTGGATACAGTTCCGACTGCCTTCAGGCTGCCATAGGGGGGTCAAAACCCGGCAAGAGGACTGGAAACCGCAGGACAATGTTCTCCTTGAGGGCCGGTGGGATCAGCTGAGCCTGGTTTTCCACAAACTCGTTTCCCCTCCTGACAAATAGCTTGAGTCGCCGTTCTTCCCCATCTTTTTTTTGGACGACCACCCACTGAGTGTTGTTCCCGGGCTCGATTTCGTAGACTTCGACTTTGGTTTCAGTAAGCGGTGTCGCGATGCTGTCAATATATCGGGTTCGGCAAGGATAGTCCGAAAAGACCGAGAAATTTATTTCCTCCCCGCCGTGGTAAAACCTGCAAGTCCTCAGGTCCATGTTTCCTCCTGGTCTTTGTTTCAAGGGAATCTGGCATGCTGTCGCTTCCAGTCCCTTTTTATCACACGACCGGAAACGAACTTTTGAAATCTCTACCAGCCGTCGATTTTGGGGTCTGGACCGTTTATTCCCGCCCTTACTCAACTCCGCCTCAATTAGAATGTAGAAATGGCAGGCTGTCGGTCAGCTGTCAGGAGCTGCAGGCAATTCGACGGAAATGGAGAGCCGGCGGACTCACTCGCGAAGGGAAGGGAGGTAGACAGTGAATTCTGCCCCACCCTCGGCCCGGTTCTTCCAGTCGATATTCCCTCCATGGCTGTCCACAATCTTCTGGGCTATGGGAAGGCCGAGACCGGTGCCACCGCGTTTGCTGGAGTAGAAAAGCTTAAATAAGTTCCTGCCATCCTCGGCGCTGATTCCCGGTCCCGAGTCACGGACAGTTACCTGAACATCTTTCCTGTCGCTGGCACTGTCCACCAGGATGACCTTTTCTCCCCCGGCTTTGGCAATGACGGCGTCCTGTGCGTTAACCAGCAGGTTGAGGATGGCTTGCTTAAGCAGGTCGCGATCAC
>JBGPHY010000690.1:0-3523 GCA_041484625.1 Terriglobia bacterium
AAGGAGCTGCTTTCATGGCCGACGTTTGGGGCCGGTTGACTGGAAAAGCCGGGGTTTGTCTTTCGACTTTAGGGCCGGGAGCCACTAATCTGGTGACCGGCATTGCGGATGCCACCCTCGACAAGAGCCCATTGGTCGCCATCACGGGGCAGGCCGAGCGGACACGCATTCATCAGGATAGTCACCAGTTCCTGGACATTGTGAACATGTTTCGGTCTATCACCAAATGGAACACGGCCATTGCGAGCTTGGAAACCGTGAGAAAGGTCATTCGCAAAGCATTCAAGTTCGCAGAAAGCGAGAAGCCCGGGGCCACCCACATTGAACTTTCTGAAGATGTGGCCCGGATGGAAACCATGGCCAAGCCGGAGCCAGTCGTAGCAGTGCGACGGCCTCTACCTGATCAGAAGGCCCTGGCCGAGGCCTTCCTTCTGCTGAAGAACGCCCGGCGTCCTTTAGTGCTGGCGGGGAATGGAGCCATTCGCAAAGGAGCTTCCCGGCACTTGCGCCAACTGGTGGAAAATCACTCCCTGCCAGTCGTTCACACTTTTATGGGAAAAGGCGCCATCTCCGATTGGAATGAGCAATCCTTGTTCAGCGTGGGCCTTGGTTTCCGCGATTTTGTGATGGAGGCCTTTAACGAAGCCGACCTGGTCCTCAGCGTCGGGTACGACATTGCGGAATACCCGCCCGACGCCTGGAATCCCGATGGCCAGAAAATAATCATACATATCGACTTCACGACAGCCGAGGTTTATGCCCACTACCGTCCGCAGGTGGAGATTGTCGCCGACATTGCTGCGACATTAGACGAAATCAGCCACTTCCTGGATGAGGCGAATATTTATTTCGAACCCTCCTGGTACAAGCCAATTCGCCAGCGCATTCAAACGGATATTGCCAGTTACAATTTGTCGCCGGGAGATTCCTTTACTGTTCCCGGCACGCTTAATATTCTGAGGACCTTAATGGGCGATGAAGATCTGCTGATCAGCGATGTGGGGAGCCACAAGATGTGGATTGCCCGCAATTTTCCCGTCTGTTGTCCCAGCAGTTGCATTATGTCCAATGGGCTTGCCAGTATGGGAATCGCCCTCCCGGGCGCCGTCGCTGCGGCCCTCGAGCAGCCGGGCCGGCGGGTTGTGGCGGCCATGGGGGATGGCGGGTTTCTCATGAATTCTCAGGAGCTGGAAACGGCGCGGCGGCTGGGTGTGGCTTTTACCGTCATCGTTTTTAGTGACAACGACTATGGACTGATCAGTTGGAAACAACGCATGCATGGAGGCAGGTCAACGGGCACCCGAATTACCAATCCGGACTTCAAAAAATATGCGGAGAGTTTTGGGATCAAGGCTTATAGTCCGCGAACCCTGGAGCAGTTGTCGAGCGACCTCCAGCAGGCCCTGAATCGAAAGGAACTGTCTGTGGTGGATATCCCGATTGATCCCATGGTGGGAGATCAGTTGGTGAAGCGGCTCAGGAATGGCAGTCCGTAAGGATAGGCGGCCTGCTGGTGAATGGACTGGAGGGCCATAGATCAATGTCCCGGCCAGTGAGGTTGCCAGGAGGCGCCCCCCTGAAAGCAATCGAGCCTTCAGCAACAACCAGGAGAATAAGGACACCGCATTTTCGGTTCCCAAGGGCTGGCCCTGGCTCAGGACGAGGGGCTGCGGTCCTCGGCGCAACTTTTATCTGAGGGAGAATATGCAATGTCATGTGAATCGATCAATCCTGCGACCGGTGAGTTGATCTGTTCTTATGCGGAACATACGGACGCGGAGGTTGAAGTAATCCTTAAGGAGGTTCAAAGCGCCTGCCGCGATTGGCGCCACACGGTCATTGCAACACGTGCGGCTGCACTGAAGGAAGCTGGCAAGTTATTGCGGGAAGAAAAGAATTCGCTGGCAAGGCTAATGGCTTTGGAGATGGGCAAGCCCATCACCCAAGGAAGGGCGGAAATTGAAAAGTGCGCTGGCGTTTGTGAGTACTATGCCGGCGAAGCACCTCGGTTCCTGGCGCCGGAGCCGGTTCAAACAGAAGCCATTGCCAGTTATGTGGCTTTTGAACCGCTGGGCATCCTGCTGGCCATCATGCCCTGGAACTTCCCTTTCTGGCAGGTATTCCGGGCTGCCACCCCTGCGCTTATGGCAGGAAATGGCATGGTTCTCAAACATGCCTCGAATGTCTGCGGCTGCTCGCTGGCCATCGAAGACATCATGAGCCGGGCCGGATTTCCGCCAGGGCTTTTCCGCAGTCTCTTGCTCGGTTCCAGCCGGGTGGGCCGGCTCATTGGACATCCGCTGATCAACGCGGCGACCTTGACCGGCAGCACTCCGGCGGGAATGGCCGTAGCATCCCAGGCCGGGGTGGCCCTGAAGAAAACCGTACTCGAATTAGGTGGCAGTGATCCTTATCTCATTTTGGACGATGCCGACTTGGAGCTGGCGGCGGAAAAGTGTGTCGCTTCCCGTCTGATCAATGCAGGCCAAAGCTGCATCGCAGCCAAACGCTTTATTGCCGTGGAATCGGTACGTAAGGAATTTGAAAGCCTCTTGGTCGAGCGGATGCGAGAGCAGGTAATGGGGAATCCTTTGGAGGAAAATGTCGCGGTGGGGCCACTGGCAAGACTCGACCTGCGTGAGAGTCTACACTCCCAAGTGACGAAAAGCATTGCCTTGGGATCCAGGTGCTTATTGGGAGGAACGATTCCCTCTGGTCCAGGTGCTTATTATCCTCCTACAGTTTTATCCAATGTCAGCAAGGGAATGCCGGTTTACGATGAAGAGACCTTCGGTCCCGTGGCTGCCATCATCACAGTGGCAGACGAAGATGAGGCGGTTCGAGTGGCCAACGACTCCCCGTTTGGATTGGGCGCGGCTGTCTTCACGAGGGACCTCAAGCGGGGAGAGTCCCTGGCACGCGAGAAGCTGGAGGCCGGCTCCTGTTTTGTCAACGACTTCGTTCGATCCGATGCCCGGCTCCCTTTTGGCGGCATCAAACAATCCGGCTATGGCCGGGAACTTTCCTCTTTTGGCATCCGTGAGTTCGTCAATGTGAAAACCGTCTATATCAAGTAGGAAGTCACGACTCAGGTCATTTTTTTTTGGGATCGGCATTGGCATCGCAATTGACTGTGCTATCACAATCCAGCGGAATAAGATCCCCTTCGATAGCGATTCCGGTCTCGATTCCGATGCTGAATCAAGTTTTCAACGCTTACAGATGAGTAGCTACAGAAGGAAAAACGAAAAGAGCCTGTGCAAGCTGACGAGTGTCGGCTGCGGTCCTTTCTGAGACTTGTTTGCTCCCGCGACCAGGATGATCACGCTGGCCTTTGCAAAGGATTGGGATTCCCAAGTGAGGAATAGAGTATTAACCAAAACCCTTTGTTCTTCTGGAGCCTCTCCGCTACCGAGATGCTGCGGCAACTTCAAACGGCAAAGGAAGGGTTGACTGGCGAGGAAGCCAGACAGCGGCTCGCCCGCTATGGCTCGAATCGTCTGAAGCCCCTGAAGCGGTCGGA
>JBGPHY010000691.1:0-3521 GCA_041484625.1 Terriglobia bacterium
AATCAACCCGAACGGGGAATACTCCTTTGGTGGGGGCAGAGTCTATTCTCCGGTGGAGATCCGATCCCAAAGCGGGGAGCACGACATTCATGTGGGAGATGCGCTGCCTGACAGCCTGACCGGCTTCCTGACCGCGACGCCCTTTTCTTACACGATCATGGTATCTCCTCCTCTGTTTCCCCAGGGAGATCGCATTGGTGAAGGTAGTTTTCGGCGCGCCGCTTACAACGGCTACTTTCAAGATACCTGGAGAGTTTTACCATCCCTTCTTCTCAATCTGGGGCTGCGCTACGAAGTGAATACGCGTATTTCCGAAGTCACTTCCAGAACGGCAGGCCCCCGGATTACCGATGCAGACGGCCAACTGGTTCCCTCCTGGACGACTGGGGCTCGACAAAAACACCTGATTAATCCCCAGCCGCCCTACCGTAAGGACTGGTCAGGATGGGGGCCCCGTTTGAGCCTGGAATGGAAGTTCTCCAGCAAAACTGTATTCCGCGCGGGAGGCGGAATAACCACACTGTTGCCGAATATGTGGCAGACCAATTTCATCGGCGGCGGTTTCCCTTTTCTGATCACCCCTTACGCTTCGGCCCTGCCGGATGCTCCCATTCGGTTCGTCAACCGGGTCGTTCAGTTTCAGTTGCCTGAGATCTATGATATCCAGGGCCGGTCCATCTTTGCTTCGGGCCGTTCCACCGACGTGGCTCCCAACACAGAAGCCGACCTGCAGCGATTTCAGCAGGATCTCGCCGACCAGACTCCGGGCAAACAGGTCTCCGCCATCTCCGTCTTTGGGATGGATCAAGGATTCCGAAACGGGTATATTGTGAACTATAGCGGGTCACTGGAACGCGAGATCGGGGATTTCAAGCTCCGGGTCGCCTACGTAGCCACCGCAGGGGTGGGACTTCCCAGTATCTCTTTCCCTAACAACTATGCAGGTGCCGATCCTGTTTTTGCTCCATTTACTTATTATGATTCCTCGGGCAAGGTCATTGGAGGGATCGGGCCGGAATTCCTGATGAGCAGCCGCTCACATTCCACTTTTCATTCACTTCAGGGTTCCATCGGCAAGACTTCGCCCCGATGGGGATTGGGATTCCAGGCTAACTACACATTCAGCAAATCTCTTGACGATACCAGCGTAGCGATGGGTGGCTTCCTTTCCGGGGCGTCAGGAGCAGTGGCTCAGGCCTACCCTCAGGATCCCCGCGACCCGAGAGCCGACAAAGGCCCTTCCAATTTTGACGTGACTCACGTAGCCACCGTCAGCCTTGTTCAAGCTTTGCCCCTGGATCATTTGGCCGGAATCCGGATACTGGGCCGTCGTTTCACAACGGGCTGGCAGGTTTTGAACGTTTCGACCGTAACCTCGGGAGCTCCATTTACCATTTATTCGGGAATCCAGCAGACTAGACTGGGGACCAACAATACCGACCGGCCCGATCAAAGCAGCCGCCCCGTGCTTGCAACAGCAAGAAGCGTGCGGGAGGACTATTTCGGGAAAGGAGGGGACAATTTCTCTTTCTTTTATATCCCAACTGGCATTGAAGGGGGAACCGGCCCCAATCGCGGCCGCTTCGGCACTCTGGGCCGAAACACGTTTCGGGGCCCCGGTTTTCATAACTTCGACATTGCCATCATGAAGAGTATCGCTTTGGGACGGTTGGACAACCCGTCTGGGCCGAACTTACAATTCCGTGCGGAATTTTTTAATCTTTTCAACCTGGTCAACTTCGGATTGCCAGCCAACATCGTCCGTGGAACAGGGTTTGGCTTGATCAGTCGCACCACCGGCCCTTCACGCCAGATCCAGTTCTCGCTGAAATTCGCCTACTAAGAGAGAACAATTACACTGCCGGACAAATCCTCAGCGAAATCCAGCTTGGCCGTTAGCTATCAGTAGGATGAGCCACACTGGGCCATTCAACATATTCGTATGTACGCGCAGGCTGTAATGGGTTTGAGTATGAACATAGTTGTGCTATGTTAATAATCTTGTTGTTTCAACTCCACATCTCCAGCAGTTTCAGTGGGCAGTACAGCCAATCCGGTTCAGCCCCGTCGCATGGAGGTCCGAAGGGTCAATATGACTTCGCTCTCCATCCTTGACCTTTTCCACACTGCGGTCACGCGGTTTGAAAAACCAGACGCCCTCATGTTTAAGAAAAACGGATATTATCAGAAGCTGTCCAGCCGGGAATTCCATCGCAGGGTGCAGGAGACAACGGCAGGTCTGGCTGGTTTGGGCATCGAGAAAGGAGACAAGATCGCCCTCCTCTCGGAGAACCGTCCCGAGTGGGCGATTACCGACCTGGGGATTCTGGCTGCCGGGGCTGTCAATGTTCCAATCTATAGCACTCTCCCTGCAAACCAAATTGAATACATCCTCCAACACGCAGGCGTTCGGCTGATTTTTGTCTCATCCGTCCTGCAACTTGAGAAGGTCAGGCAGATTCAGCACACTGTGCCGTCACTGGAGTACCTGGTTGTTTTTGATGATCTTGAATTGTCCACCCCAGGATTCCTGTCATTTGCCCAATTACTTGAGTCAGGCATGAAAGCCCTCGAACAAACCCCTGCTCTCTACGAACATCTTCGTGGCCAGGTTTGCCCGGAGGATTTGGCCAGCATCATTTACACTTCTGGAACCACAGGAATTCCCAAAGGAGTCATGTTATCCCACGGGAACATCACGGCCAATGTATTGTCCAGTAAAAAGGTCTTTGAAATTAGGCCCGAGGATGTGGTTCTCACCTTCCTGCCTCTCTGCCATATCTTCGAGCGAATGGCTGATTACTTGATGATTTATAGCGGTGCGACCATTGCTTATGCCGAAAGCTCTGACACGGTTCCTCAGAACATGCTGGAGGTTCGCCCCACCATCGTTCCCGCCGTCCCACGCCTGTTCGAGAAGATGTACATTCGCCTCATGGAATCCCTCGCGACCAGTTCTCCTGCTAAGCGAAGGTTAATGCTATGGGCCTTTGGAGTGGGAAAGGAATTCGCCCGTAGGCGCTCATCTGGCCAGGCACCGGGCTGGTCCCTGCAACTTCATCACTTTCTGGCATCCCACCTGGTTTTCTCCAAGCTTCAGCAAAAGCTGGGGGGACGACTGCGGTTCTTTATTTCCGGCGGTGCCCCCCTCGGCAGAGACTTGGCGGAGTTTTTCTATGGGCTGGGTGTGCTTATCCTGGAAGGTTACGGACTAACCGAGACCTCCCCGGTCATCGCGGTAAATTGCGAGAGGGACTTCAGGCTTGGAAGCGTCGGTAAGCCGCTCGATTCGGTCAAGGTACAGATCGCCGCTGATGGTGAGATCCTGGTGAAGGGTCCCTCCATCATGTTGGGCTATTACCGAATGGAACGCGAGACCTTAGAAGCCATGGAAGACGGTTGGTTTCACACTGAAGATGTAGGACACCTGGATGGAACAGGTTTTCTCTATATTACTGACCGCAAGAAGGACGTTATCGTCACCGCCAGCGGAAAGAATGTGGCGCCGCAAAAGATTGAAG
>JBGPHY010000692.1:0-3517 GCA_041484625.1 Terriglobia bacterium
AGGCGGGTTGCTGCTGTAGTATTCCAAAGCCTCCTGACCACTAGCCACAGCTTGAACCTCGTAGCCCTTTAATTTGAGGAGGGTCTTCAGGTAATTCCTGATACCCTCTTCATCATCGACAACTAGGATGGAGGTGGGATCTTTTGTAGTAAATTCCCTCATGGTCAATTATTCTGTCGCCCAGGACACTTGAGATTCTGTCTGGTGTTCCACCGATCACAAGGGACGAAGAACACTCTAGCCGGTGATAATCAGCCCAGAGGTTCGTGCACAGCGCCCCTTTTTCATTCCACTAATTTGATCACTCCGGCACCAAGCCGTCCGGTGGAGAGGCAGCGGCTTGACGAGACCTTTCAAACTAGAGGTTCGACGGGACTGAACGGCAGCAGAAAAACAAACTTGCTGCCTGAGTCGACCCGGCCGTCCACCCAGATTTTTCCGCCATGAGCCTCAATGATCCGCCTGGCAATTGCCAGTCCCAAACCCAAGCCGGATTTCTTGGTTTGTCCAATGGCCACCTGGGTAAACTCTTCAAAAATCTCCTGCTGATACTGTGGGGAAATCCCAATGCCGGTATCGCTCACCTCCACTTTGACTGCGTTTGGCAGCGGACCGGCAGGGAGTGATGAATCCGCTTGCTCGGCTCGTTCATTCTCAATCACCGGGGAATCAGTGGGACTTCGCCTCTCCCAGAAAAGAGGCTGGGCGCTGAGATGAATCTCTCCGCCGGTTGGAGTGAATTTAATCGAATTCTCGAGCAGGCTGGTGAAGACCTGGCTGACCTTTTCCCGATCGTACTTGAACCGAGGAATCGCTTTCTCTAGGTTCACAACCAGCCTGAGTTGCTTGCGATTCAGACTCTCCTCCAGTTCCGGCAGTACCGAGCGGATATTCTCGGCCAAGTCGTTCTCCTGGTAGATAAGCTCCAGACGGCCGGCCTCAATGCGCGACAGGTTGAGCAGGGAATTGATAATCTTGACCAGACGATTGCAGTTCTCCTCGGATTCCATGAGGACTTTTCGCTGTTCCGGAAGAAGTTGACCCAACCGATCATCCAGCAGGATGCGGTGGTAGCCTTTAATAACCGTGACCGGTGTACGCAGTTCATGGGTCGCCATGGAGAGGAAGTTGTTCTTTTTTTGGTTGACATCCTGGAGGCGCGAGTACGCCAGCAGCAACTCCCGGTAGGTCAAATCTTTTTCTATGGTGACTTCCTTCTGCCGCTCCACCGCGTCCACTATTTCAGTCCGGCAACGCTCGCCCTCCCGGCGGGTTTCTGCGAGATTTCTCTCCAGGGCAATCCGCCAACCGATCTGTCCGAGTGTGAGACGAAGCATATCCGGGAAGACCGGCTTCGACAAGAAAAAATCCAATCGGGGATCGAGCAACGAGAGCCAACGGTCATCAGCAGTTTCGAAGAAAACCAATAGAACTAGGGAAGGAGCTTTTTCCCGGAGTCCCCGAAGTGCTGGGTACCACTCCGGTTGCAGCCTCGCCGGCTCCAATACAACCAAATCAAGGGTTCCTCGATCCAGCAGCGGCTTGACTTCGCCTAGATCGGGAACGGATTGCACCTGGTGGTCAAGAGCTCCAGCGGTCCCCTCCAAAAGTGAGCTCAAAGACGGATTGCAATTGACCGAGAGAATGCGCAGCGAGACCTCCAGGCTGAGCGATTGTTGGATAGTAGTGTCCATTGGAACATGCCGTTTCCGCGACCTCTATGGATGGCTGGTTTCGCCTCACCTGAATCGGGCCAATTAAAGAAACGGGAGTTGCGCTGCCATAATTAAATATAGTACAATTCCCGCGGGTCATGGCTATTCTCTTTTGCTACAATTATTTGTTTGATCTCGCCCTCGAAAACCAATAGACTAACCAATACAGGCTCTTAGGGTCGGTTATGCAGGCTTGGAGGTTGGTATGTTTGGCAAACTGGGACTTCCAGAACTTCTGGTGATTCTCGTGATCATCTTTTTCCTTTTCGGGGCTAGACGGCTCCCCGAGATTGGCAAGGGAATCGGAGAAGGCATCAAGAATTTTAAGGGGGCCATGAAAAAGGACGAAAAGGACTCTTAATTCACTCCGTATTGGCTTTCAGTGCCAGGACGGTCCGGTCATCAAATTTCCGGTTGTCCACACAGAATGAGTCGATATGGTTGAAAATAGTCTCAATCAGTTCCCGTGGACCCAGATCGGCGTTCTCCTGCAAAACCTCCTTTAAGCGCAAGCCACCAAATTCCTCTCCATTGATATCCCTTGCTTCCGAAATGCCGTCCGTATAAAAAAGAACCGTATCACCTGGTTCCAGGAGGACTTCCTCCTCCTTATATTCGGAGTGATCGAAAAGGCCCAAAGGGAATCCCTCCACATGGAGAATTCTGGCTTCCTTTCCCCTGCATAAGATCGGTGCAGGGGCTCCGGAGTTGGAGAATCTCAAAAGGCAGGTCCGGGCGTCATATACCGCATAACACAGGGTCATGAATCGACCTTCAATGACACGCTGGCGGAGAGACTGATTGACGAGCCGGAGCATTTCGGCAGGGGCGTATTTGCGCCCGGCCCGGGTCCTCAGAATCCCGCTGGCCAAAGCCCCGAAAAGGGCAGCCGGGGCCCCTTTTCCTGATACGTCTCCAATCGCCATGGCCACGATGGCTTCGTCATAGAGGAAGAAATCATAGAGGTCGCCTCCCAGAGTTCGGGCCGGCCGGAACTCGGCCGCAAAAGATACGCCGGGGATTTCCGGAAACTTGTCGGGGATCAAACTGTATTGGATCTCTCTGGCGATCTTGAGTTCGCGATCCAGAAGGGCTTCTGCCGCCACCACACGCTCGTAAAGCCGTGCATTTTCAATGGCGACCGCAACGTGACTGGCCAGGGTCACCAGGGTCTGTTCATGGAATTGGGTAAAGTGATTCAGAGAGGGGCTCTGAAGGTCGAACGCCCCGATGGCCTTGTCCTTATAAATCAGTGGAACGACCAGTTCCGAACGCGTATCGGGAATGGCTTTGATATATCGGGCATCTTTGCTGACGTCGTTGATGCGAAGCGCTTCCTTCCGGCTCACGGCAGTGCCGACCAACCCTTTTCCCAGCGGGATACTGGTTTTCTCCACCGCATCGGGATCCGGCTTGATCGAGAGGCGCGCTTTCAGGAGTTGTTCCTCGTCATCCACCAGGAAGATGGAAAAAAAATGATAGTGGAAAACACGACGCAGAAGTTCTGCCACTCTCTTCAATAGTTGCTCGAGATCCAGGATGGATGAGAGTTCCTTGCCGATTTCGTGCAGGGTCTCCAACATTTCACTTTTGGCCACCAGCGACTCATAAAGGTTGGCATTGTCGATAGCCACAGCCAATTGAGACGCCAGCAAGGTGAGCACCTTCTGGTGGTGGGCTTTGAAGTAGTCAGGTTGGGGGCTCTCGATATCGAGGACGCCTACGACCCGATTCCGCGAGATCAGCGGGATGACCAATTCGGAGCGGACTCCTTCTACCACGTCCAGGTATCGCTGGTCGCC
>JBGPHY010000693.1:0-3512 GCA_041484625.1 Terriglobia bacterium
ATTCAGACTCCCGAGCTTCCCAGTGGGAAGACCTTTGTTAGAGGTCTGAGGTATGGTCATGGCCAGCGCTCCGGCGGGCGTCGCATGCAGCTCGCCCCTTCCAGAATGCAAAGCCACCGTGCTGCCCAGAGCGGTCACAGCCGAGGTTCTCAGAAAATCCCGACGATTATGAAGATCAGCCATAGTCAACCTCCGAAGATTACAGCCCTATTAAAGGGTAGGATTAAATTGCGGCACGGAGACATGGTCGAATCCGAAGTTTCCGTCCTGCGGGCCATCTCCCGTGCCCCGACAAGAACAGTCCTGGCAGACAGGCGGCTGCCAATGTTTTCTGTGGCAAAGATAGCATAGAGCGGCATCCGATGCAACACACATCCGGGCTGGAAACAGGAGGATCCGGGAGATAAGATTCCCACGCCCTGAAGAAAAGGGCGGACGTGTGTGTTAAGGAACGCCACTCCGCTCCCTAGAACGGATAAGGAGAATGGTTATGAAGAGACTGTTTTTGCTGGGCTTCTGTGCATGCCTCTTTGTCTCCTGCAAGAGGTCAGAAAACCCCTTGCCGTCCAGCGGCCAGGCGGCCCTGGAGGAGCCCAAGAGTAGTAAGACATTTATCTCGTTCTCCGGAAAGACCTCCGCAGAACTCAAGAGCTACCACGTCGTCCTCGAAACATCGCTGGGGAAAATCGAACTGGGATTTTATCCCGATATCGCCCCCGAGCATGTCCGCAATTTCTTGCGCCTGTCACAGTCCGGACTTTACGACCACACCGCCTGGCATCGTGTGGTGAAAGGATTTGTCATCCAGGGGGGAGATCTGGGAACGCGCAACCCGCCGCTTCAGGCCATGGACGCAATGGCCGTGCGCAAGCTTCAACCTGAATTCAGCATGCTGAAACATAAGGAGGGGATTCTTTCCATGGCTCGAGGGGAAGGGTTGGACAGCGCCGAAACCTCTTTCTTTATCTGCCTGGCCCCCCAGCCCAAGTTGGACAACAAATACACCATCTTCGGAGAAGTGGTTTCAGGAATGGACACGGTAAAGAGGATCGCTCAGGTTCCGGTGGGCGAGAAAAGCCGTCCCCGAGACCGACTGGAAATCACTCGGGCTGAAGTCATCGTAGTCCCGCGCTGAAGGGCCGGCACTAAGACTGGGTCGGCTCGAAGTAGGGTTCCGGATGAACGGTCACATCGGCATCCGGCGCAATCTCCTGGATACCGGCTTCTACCAGGTCGGCCAGGGCATGGGCACTAGAGAGGCTCTGACGGCCATCCGCCAGGACGTGCACGTCCACGAATAATCTCGGGCCCGAATATCGGAACCGGATGTTGTGACAGTCCAGCACGCCCGGAATGGCTTCGACGGCCTTTTTGATCCTGGTTTCCATTCCCTTGGGGGCCGCGTCCAACAATGCCTGGACCGTCCGCTGGCCGAGTTGCAGGCTGACGTACACAACGATCAGCGCCACCACCAACGCTGCAACGGCGTCGGCCTCTTTCAAAACGGCCAGTCTTGGTTTCCACTCGCCAACCTTAACGCTCGCCAGCCCCAGGATGACCACAGCCGAACTCCAGATGTCAGTGCTGAAGTGCAAAGCATCAGCCTCCAGAGCCTGACTATTGTACTTCCTGGCCACCCGATAGAGCATCCGGGAACGGGAGACATCCACCACGATGGAAAGGGCCATAACGGCAAACGACCAAAAAGTGACTTCGACGTCCACAGCTTTATAGAAAAGCCGGTGGGCAGCCTCGTAAATGATCCAGACGCAGGTCAGCAGAAGAAGGAGGGTTTCAAACAGGGCAGAGAGATTTTCCACCTTCCCATGCCCATAGAGGTGAGTTTGGTCAGGAGGTACCGAGGCGAACTTCACCGCCAGGAACGTCATGAAAGCCGCCACCAGGTCCAGTCCGGAATGGGCAGCTTCCGCCAGAATTCCCAGACTGCCCGTCAGTACCCCGACGATGACCTTGGTGGAAGTCAAGGCCACAGCAGACAGCACGGAATTCAGAGCCGCTGCCCGCTTTTCGCGCTCGTGGTCGATGTCAGCAGTCTTCAAGACAGGTCCTTTCTTCCACGCTTCCCACCGGGGGTTCCGTGAGTATACACCCCCTGAGGTGGGAACCTGGAACACCCGCCAGATTCTATCGCGAAAAGGGGAGGCTCCAGGGAAGACTTTTTTTGGAAGGCCCGGGCTCCGCCTGGGGAGTGCGTCGCACCATCTGATGCATTCTCCACAGCACTGCCTTCACTTCAGGGCTCTTATCCCAGCAAAGCCGAAGGCTTTCCAGGGCTTGCTTCCATTCTCCCCCCAGAGCAGGCGAAATCTCATAGTGGACTCTTGTCCCCTTCCGACGGTCACGCAATAGCCCCGCCTGCTTGAGAACTGCGAGATTTCTCGAGACCTTGTGCTGGGGCTCTTTGAGCACCACCACTATCTCTCCTACCTGAAGCTCGCGCTCCAACAGCAGATAGACGATCAGGACGCGCAGGGGGTCGGCCAACGCCTGGTGAATTCGTGTCATCTGGGCGAGACAAATATGTGACATACCACATAGATTATATATACGCAAAAATACATAATCAAGTATATATGTAAGAAAATGTGTTTTCTTCTTGTCAGAAATTCTCTTTTGAGGCAAGATGCCTCCCAATGACGAGACTCCGGTGCTAGCCGGAAGAAATCTATTTCCCTCATACGCAAAAGGAGAGACTCCACCATGATCCGGAAAGGACAAAAGATCGCTGAACCCAAAGGCAGGCTGGGAGTGCTCCTGCCGGGGATGGGAGCGGTGGCCACCACTTTCATTGCCGGAGTGGAAGCCATCAAGCAGAACTACGGCCGGCCGTTTGGATCTTTGACCCAGATGGGCACTATCCGCCTGGGGAAGCGCACCGAGAAGCGTGTTCCTTTGATCCATGATTTCGTGCCCCTGGCCGATTTGAACCACCTGGTGTTCGGAGGATGGGACATCCACGGTGAGACCTGCTACGAGACTGCCGTACGTTCCGGCGTGCTGGGTCCGGAGATTTTGGAAAAGGTCCGCCCTCAGCTTGAGATGCTAAAACCCTGGAAGGCAGTCTTCGATCGCAATTACGTCAAGCGCCTGAAAGGCACCCAGACCAAGAAAGGCAAGAACAAGTACGAACTGGCATTGCAGTTGATCGACGATATCAACGACTTCAAGCGGGAGAACAAACTCGATCGGCTGGCAATGCTCTGGTGCGGTAGCACCGAGCGTTATCTTCAGCCTGGGGAGGTTCATTCCTCTCTGGGCCGTTTTGAAAAAGGGTTGAAGTCCAATGACCCGGACATTGCCCCCAGCATGATTTACGCTTATGCAGCTCTTTCCATGGGCATCCCCTTTGCCAATGGCGCTCCCAATCTGACGGTGGATATCCCTGCCATGGTGGAACTGGCACAGCAAAACAAGGTCCCGATTTGCGGGAAGGACTTTAAAACCGGCCAGACCTTTATGAAAACGCTCATTGCCCCGGGCTTGAAATCCCG